>JACPGD010000357.1 GCA_016182645.1 Candidatus Hydrogenedentota bacterium
CGCGCCGCTTCATCTTTCGTGGCCGCGTATCGGTACGATTGGGAGACCAGGTACATCGAGGTATATTCGCCGTCGTTGTCATCGTCGGCCGACTGCCAGGTCTCATAATCGCCCGGCGTTTCCAGCCGCACTTTTTCCACGAATCCCGGCGGGCGCGTATGTCGCGTCTCCGCCAGGTGCTGGAAGTAGTTTCCCTTGTCCGCCAACGTCTCTGGCTTGTGCATAAGGGCGCTGACGCCACCCGCCGTAGCAATCCAGGCATTTCCGTCTGCGTCGAATGCAAGGTCGCGGACGTCGTCGTTTACGAGCCAGCGCCGGCTGTTGCGAATGGACCACCGCCCGCCATCGTACCGGGCGATGCCCAGCGTGGTGCCCACCCACATGCGCCCCTGCGCGTCCCGCTCGACCGCCTGCACGTAGATCGTGGGTAACCCGCTCTTTGGCGTGAGGTCAGCCACGCGGTGTCCCCGTTCGTAAATCGTCACCCCGCCGAGGCCGCCCACCCACAGCTTGCCGTCGTTCGCATAGGCCGCATCAAAGACGGAGCAGGAGAGGATGTCCCGCGCTTCCTGGTAGAGCCTACTGTGCGTCAGGTTGTAGAGTCCACCGCCGGTACAGACCCAAAGGGCATCCTCCGGACCTGCCAGCACCCTGCGTACGCTTCGGGCCGTCGTCAGGGGCGCGCCTGCAAAGTTGGTCCCATCACCCATCCACATGCCGTTCGGCCCCAACAACACCAGGCCCTTCGAAGTCTCGCCAATGGCCGCAACAGGCCCCTCCACCGGGGCCACCCGCTCCAATTGGCCGTCCGCGGAACGATAAGCGCCGTTCCAGGCCCCGGCCCACAGGACGCCATCTTTGGCCACGAACACGTCAAAAGCAGGGCCCGCATCGGCGCCATCCAGCATGGCACGCCACACTTTCTCCCCCTTCGGGAGGACGTACACGCCCGCGCGAGTGGCCGCCCAGACCTGGCCTGCACCGTCCACGGCCACGCTCCGCACCTCGTTCTGGGCCTCATCAGCGAGCGGATAAGGCACATGGAATTCCTGGTCGAAGGGGACGTCGGGCACGGGCGTTTCCAGCGCCATGGCCGGCAAGAGCAGGAAGAAACACCAGGAAAGCCAAAAAATTGCTGCCACACGCATGAGGAACTCCTTTCAGCACTGGGGCAAGAGTGGGGCTGGAAGCCCCGGCTACAAGGGCGTCCCGGATTTATTTCCATTTCTCCCCGGAAGTGACCTATAGTAGGGCCAAGGCGTGTCCAATGCAATGACACGAGCGGGGCGGCCACACAAGAAACTAACAAAGCCCTGCTATCTTTCTCGCGATGCAGAACCTACATCAGATTCGAGAAATCTCGACGCTCTCCTTCAACGAGCGTGTCCTGCAGGAGGCGGAAGACCCGCGCAACCCGCTGATGGAGCGATTGCGCTTTCTCGGCATCTTTTCCTCCAACATGGACGAACTGTTCAAGGTCCGGGTCGCCAGCATCAACCGCCGCCTCGAACTGGGCAAGAAGAGCATGCAGTTGGTGCTCGAGGTCATCGGGGAGAAGGCGCGCAACCTGGACGACCGCTTCCAGGCGGCCTATGCGAATATCACGCAAGCCCTGGCCAAGGAAGGCATCCGGTTGGTGACGGAGCAGGACATCGCCGGGTACCCTCGTGATCTTCTGGATTGGCTGCGGCATTATTTTCAGACCACGGTCCTTCCCAGCCTGGTACCCATCATTCTGCAAAAGACGCTGCCCTTCCCGCAGTTGACAGATGGCGCACTCTACTTTGGCATCCGCATGGAAGGAGAGAAGACGCGCTATGCAGTGCTCGAAATCCCCTCTGCCCTACCGCGTTTCGTGGAATTGCCCAATGGCAATATCATGTATCTCGATGACGTTATCCGTCACTCGCTCAACGACGTGTTCTATATTTTTGATTACAGCGAGATCGAAGCCTTTGAATTCAAGATTTCACGAGACGCCGAGCTTGATATCGACAATGACTTTTCCGAGGGGTACATTCGGAAAATGGAGCGCGTTCTACAGCAACGCAAGGGCGGCCGCCCCACGCGCCTCGTCTATGATGAAAGCATGCCTGCCGGACTGCTCAAGATTCTGGTGAAGGAACTGAAGATAAACGAAAAGGACCTGCTGATCGGCGGCGGACGCTACCACAACATGCGCGACCTGATGCAGTTCCCCGACCACCGGCCGGAACACATGTTCGACAAGATTGCCGTTGCGCCGCATCCCGTCCTGGACCGGGAACGCGTACCCATGCTCGACCTCATTCGCCGCCAGGACTTGCTCGTGACCTATCCCTACCAGAGTTTTGATCACCTGATCCGTTTATTGCGCGAGGCGGCGATTGATCCGAAGGTGGACGCCATCTCGATGTCGCTCTATCGCGTGGCCTATAACTCGCAGGTGATTAATGCGCTGCTCAATGCGGCCCGCAACGGCAAGCGCATAGTCGCAAATATTGAATTGCTGGCTCGCTTTGACGAGAAGAACAACATCGATATATCCGAGCGGTTGCGTGAGGTGGGGGCGTCTGTCACGTATGGCGTGCCGCCGATGAAGGTCCACGGGAAGATCCTGCTGATCGAACGGAAAGGGCAATACTTCGGGGCGCTTTCGACGGGCAACTTCAACGAAACCACTGGACGACTCTACGTGGACAGCCTGCTGTTGACCGCGGACAAGCGGCTGACCGCGGAAATTGCGGCCATCTTTCGTTACCTCGAACATGCCGCGCGCATGCACGCTTTGTCCACGCCGCGCTTCAAGCATCTCATCGTCAGTCCGTTCAACGCGCGTAATGCCTTTCAGAAACTGATCGCGCGCGAAAAAGCCAAAGGCAAAGACGGGTACATGCTGATTAAAGTGAACCACCTTACGGACGAAAAAATCATCGCCAAGATCCAGGAAGCCGCGGATGCCGGAGTGAAGATGGATCACATTGTCCGGACCACCTATTCGATGTCGCCGCACGACAACGTCCGCGCCATCTCCATCGTCGACCGTTTTCTCGAGCATCAACGTGTTTATATCTTTGGCATGGGCAAAGACCGCAGGGTCTTCCTCAGTTCCGCGGATTTGATGGAGCGCAATTTGGACTGGCGTGTCGAGGTGGCATTCCCCGTCTATGACGAAGCGTTGCAGCAACAAGTGATCGACATGATGGCCATGCAGGTTTCCGATACGTATAAGGCGCGCGTCCTCGACGAAACGCAATCGAACCAGTACATCATTGGCGGTTCCCAAGGCAAACGCGCCCAATACGAGGCCCAGCGCTACTTCCACCAACTCTATTTGCGCGCCGAGCGGCAGCCAAGCGAAAGCGAAACGGTCGCGCCCTAAACCACCCGGTAGCGTCCGGCCTCCGTACCGGACGTGAATCGGTAGTGTCTGGCCTCTGTGCCGGAAGTGATATTGGGGGCAAATCCGCACTGTCAAGCGTTGCCCGGCATGGGCGCTACAGGATTTTTACAACAGGCTGCTAAACTGTGGGGACTGGACTGAACTTGGAGGCTGGCGGTTATGAGCAAGTTGTGGGGTGGGCGATTTGAAGGCGCGACGGATGCGCTGGTCGAGGCACTGGGCGAGTCCGTGTCGTTCGATGCGCGGCTGGCGCCTTGGGACATCCGCGCCAGCATCGCCCATGCGCGCATGCTGGGGGACAGAGGCATCATCTTGAAAGCCGATGCGCGCAAGATTATTCGCGGCCTGGGAGAGATCGCTAAAGATGTTGCCGCCAGTCGCCTGTCGTGGGACGTGGCGCTGGAAGATGTGCACACCAACATCGAGTCCGCGCTCGTCGCGCGCATCGGCGATGCCGGCAAGCGACTCCACACGGGGCGCAGCCGCAACGACCAGATCGCCACGGACATGCGCCTGTGGACACGCGATCAAATCGACGCGATACTTGAGCAGATCAGGGAGGTGCAGGCGGCGTTGGTGGCTTTTGCCGAAATGCACCTGGACATGATTATGCCGGGGTTCACGCACCTCCAACACGCGCAGCCGGTGCTGCTTGCCCACCATCTGCTCGCCTACTATGAGATGCTCTCGCGCGACGCACAACGATTCGTGCAATTGCGCGGGCGCGTCAACGTGCTGCCGCTCGGGTCAGCGGCGCTTGCAGGCAC
>JACPGD010000015.1 GCA_016182645.1 Candidatus Hydrogenedentota bacterium
GGTGGTGGCGGGGTGGTCAGATTGGCCGCGGCACGCAGTTCAGCCTCGGAGAGGTGGTTGTCGCCGCTGGTGTCTATTACGTCGAATTGGGCCGAACTCAATGTGCCTACGACGGTCCTCGCCTCAGAGAGGTTCAAGAGGCCATTATCATTCACGTCCGCTTCCCCAAGCCGATTGAGCAAGGTCAAGGCAATTGCCTCAAGGTCGTCTTCCCCCTCACCTTCGCCCCCTTCTCCTTCTCCCTCACCTTCACCCTCACCTTCACCCTCTCCTTCACCTTCACCCTCTCCTTCACCTTCACCCTCTCCTTCACCTTCACCCTCTCCTTCACCTTCGGCGGGTTCGGGTACCACAATGCTGACATCGAGTTCGAGGCCAAAGAACGCGCCGAAACCGTCGTTCATCTGCCAAAATCCCGTGTACGTGCCGGGGGCATCCGGAGCGGTCAGTTCCACCGACCAAGTGTGTTGCGCGCCGGGGGCAATGGGATTGACCAGGCTGAGGAGAGCGGGTCCGCCCATTTGCTCGCCCCGGACAAACCTGAGCGTATGGCCGTTTGCCGTGGCCGCCCAAGTGGTCGTGCCGGAGTTCTGGACGCGCCACGTCTTGGTAAAAGTGGTGCCCGCGGCGATTTCCGTGCCGTCTGGAAGGGTTTCCGATACCAGCGTAATACCGTCGATGGGCACTTCTTCTCCTTCTCCTTCACCTTCTCCCTCACCGCCGGTAAGACCAGGGCCGGCGGTGAAGTTCTGCTGGACTTCCTGGGGGGAGAGCGCCCGCGTATAGACCGCCGCCAGGAAAATATCGCCCAGCCACGTCCGCTCCAGCGTGAATTCGTTGCCAAATGCAAGACGATAGCTAAGGTCCCAGGTACTTAGGTCTCCTGGGAAATCCTGTGTCGCACGGGCAACCCCGTTGATATAAGTCGTGAGCACGCCATCGGCGCTCCGGGTGACGGCGAGATGCGTGAGCGTGGTGGAAACGGTATTTTCGGGCGTGGCTAAGGGGGGAAGACCATTGATGGAAGTGCCCGTACTGCGCAAGCGCGCCAGGTAATGGTTTCCGTCAGGTCCAAGCGTGAGGTTTCGGTTGAAGTTGTCCAGAGAAATGGTCATGAGTCGGGCAGTATCGCCTTGGGTATTGTTGGCGGGCGCCGCCCAGACTTCAAAAGTCAGCTCCTCGCTGCCGCGGATGGCATTATTCAGCTTGGTGGCCGAGGCCGGCGAAGCAATAATGGTGCTCTCCCGCAGGGAGATGCCGCCCGAAATCCAGCGTGTGGCAGCGGGGTCTTGGATGGCGAGGTTAAGCGCGGGAGCGACCCCCGACACGTCATTCACCGTTGTGCCGGCGCCCTCTTCAAAGGTGTAGAGTGCCTGGAGATCCGCCGAAACACGCTCTTGGGTTTCACCTTCCCCTTCGCCCTCCCCAGCGCCGCTGTCTTGAAGGGTCCAGCCCAAATCCATCAGGAGATCTATCGTCACGCCCGGACTGGTAAAAACCGTGGAAAAACTCGGCTCCATCAAGAGGTTTGGGGTATGGTCGTTGTCCCAGTGGGACAGGCTGCCGCCGGACAGAAAGGTGGGCGGTGCGAAGAGTTGGACTTCCCCGTCGGCGTTGACCAGCGGCGGGGGACTGGCCACGCCCGCGGCCATCACGTTCGGTCCCTTCCAATACAGTTGATCGCTGATGATCGCGGCCAGCCGCTCGGCCGCATTCATGTCAATAATGTCTTTCTCGATGAGACCGTCCTGGGTCAGGAAGGTATCGTAGATGCTGGGGCGGCCGCCGAAGAAGGAACCATCCAGCGGATCGATCAGGGAACTGAAACCCAGCGCGTGCCCCAGTTCGTGCAGCGCAATGGTGACGAAATCGACCGTCCCGGATGGTGGTGCGCCATCGGTCCCGTAGTAGAAGCTCTTTGTTCCGAGGACCACCGGACCGTCCACGTCGGCGTTGAACACGGCCCGCATAGTGAACCCGGCGTCCTCTCCAGAACTTGGCGTGACCAATCCGCCAAACTGGCTCGCCAACGGGGCCGGATAGAAGACATCCGGGTTGGGGAAGGTCTCAAAGGCAAACGAGGTCGTAGCCCCGGCCCGGCCAAGCACGGCCGAAGTGGCGGACCCGCCCAGCGAATCAAAGGCGGCCTTTAGCGTGACCGTGGTGTCCCCCGCCAGAATGCCGCCCCAGACATTTACGGCATGGGTGAACGCAGCACGCCGCTGGGCGCCGAGCGCGGCGTCATTGAAACCTTCGCCGGCCCCGTCGACGAAGGTGATATCAACGGTCAATGCCTGAGAGGGCACGCCAAACGAGCACCCTAGCAGCAGCAGGAGAGCGCGTGCGCACACATGTCCATGTGTCCTGCGTTTCATGGTGCTACTCGCCTCCTTGTCTTGGCATGGGATCGGACTTTATGTCCCCGCGGGAGGTACTGGGGCCATGCGCAGCGTGTCCACAGTCTCCCGATCCCGCCAACGCACAAGCATAATCGAGCGTTCCGTCCGGGAGGAGGTTCACGGACATTTCGCTCATCAATCGGCCATTGAAGTTCAACTCCAGCAAGCCATCTTTTCGCTGGAGGAGCGTGAATTCCTTGGAGAGGTCCGGGACGGCGGCCTCGGGGAGGTCGGGCGGATCGGCAAAATTGCCTGCCGCGTCAAGATATGCCCTCATGCCGCTGGCGGGGCCCTGTGGGGAGCTCTGGCCAGGGGGCGGCGCCACCCTTTCCGCGGACAGGTGATCCGGCTGCACGCGGCCCTCCGCGGGCGGCGGTGTGCCGAGAACCGCGGTCAATGCCGCCAGGGCAAAACATCCTGCCGCCAACCCCGCAAAAAAGGCAGACCACTTACCAGAGCGCATCAGCTTACCTCCACGCACAATCCCTGTGGGCGTCGCCAGATTCGCGAGGCACAATGAATGCCTCGCTGCCAACAGGTCTAGATCACACACGCCAGAAGAATGTTATATACTATTTCCGCCGCGCAGACAATGGGTTTGTGGAGTGCAGTTAGTACGACTGCGCCGCGATGACACGGCCGCGGCAGGCTTTCCCGGTGATCATGCAGGGGCCTTCCTCGTCCGAAGCGTCGAAGGGAATGCAGCGGATGGTGGAGCGGGTGTCGTCCTGAAGGCGTTGCTCGACCTCCGAATTCTGGTGGTCAAGGAAGACGCGGAAGAAGCCGCCCTTGTCAATGCCGGCCTTGTAGTCGTCGTAGGAATTGACGGTAAAGGTGCTGTCGTCGCGCCGCTGTTTGGCGATACGGAACAGATTGTCTTGGATATCGTTGAGCAGGCGTTCGAGCTGTTCGCGCAGACCGTCCATCGAGAGCGAAGTCTTCTCGCCCGTGTCGCGGCGGACCGCCACAACGGTACCCTGCTGAACGTCGCGCGGGCCGATTTCAATCCTAAGTGGAACCCCCTTCAACTCCCATTCATTGAACTTGTAGCCAGGTTTGTACTGGTCGCGCGCGTCGATATGGTAGAAGAGCGCGTCCCAGTCGCGCGTAATCTCGCGGGCCTTGTCAAGGACGACACGCATTTCGTCGTCGCCGCGCCAAATCGGGACAAAGACTACGGGCCGCGGCGAAAGCCGGGGCGGGACCACTAGGCCCTTGTCGTCGCTGTGCACCATGATCATCGCGCCGATGAGGCGCGTCGAAACACCCCAACTCGTGGCATACACGTGTTTCAGTTGTTCGTCCCTGTCCTGAAACTTCACATCAAAGGCTTTGGCGAAATTCTGGCCGAGGTGGTGGGAGGTGCCGGCCTGGAGCGCTTTGCCGTCCTGCATCAGTGCCTCGATGCAGTAGGTGTGGAGGGCGCCGGCAAATTTTTCGCGCTCCGTCTTGCGGCCCACCAGGACCGGCATGGCCATGAATTCCTCGGCGAAGCGTTGGTAGACCTTGACCATCTTCATGGTCTCCTCCTCGGCCTCCTCGTGCGAGGCATGCGCGGTGTGGCCTTCCTGCCACAAGAATTCCGTGGTGCGCAGAAAAAGGCGCGTGCGCATTTCCCAGCGGCAAACATTGGCCCACTGGTTGATGAGGAGGGGCAAATCGCGGTAAGAATTGATCCAGTTGCGGTAGGTGTCCCAGATAATCGTTTCCGAGGTGGGCCGGATGACCAGCGGCTCTTCGAGGAGTTTGCCGCCGCCCATCGTCACCACGGCGCACTCCGGCGCGAACCCTTCCACGTGCTCCGCCTCCCGCTTCAGGAAGCTTTCCGGGATAAAGAGCAGGAAATAGGCGTTGACGTGGCCCGTTTCCTTGAACATCCGGTCCAGGTGCTCCTGGATCTTCTCCCAGATCCCATAGCCCGTCGGCCGGATGACCATGCAGCCCTTCACGGGGGAATAGTCCGCCATCTCCGCCTTCAACACGACGTCAATGTACCACTGCGAATAATCTTCCGAACGCTTCGTAATGCCCTTGGCCATGACCGCTCCGTATACAGTTTTCCTGAGGGTGAAATCGGGATTAAGAGGAACCGGATGATAGCACAGGGCACAGCCACGGGGCGAGCATTTGGTTGAGTAGTCGCGCGCACGCCGAGCGCGCGACTTAAACCGTTCCTGAGCACGTTGATCAGCACCAAATCGAGTCCCGCGCTCGGCGAGCGCGGGACTACTGGCTGCAACTACTTCTTCCGTTTGTAGTCTATCGTGAGCATCTTGGTCCAAGCACCGTTGTCTTCCTGGATCGAGGAGGTGAAAACCTTCTCGTCTTTGCTCTTGATCTCGAGGACTTCCTTGAATTTTGTCATCTGGCCGCCCTTCATGGGGCAGGGCCCTTCGGTATCCAGTGTCAGCACTTTGCCGGCCTCGTCCACGCTGCCCTGATAGGTCCACAAGTAGCTGGTCATCGAGTCAACCCACGTGCCGACGTATTTGCCCTTGGCGGGATCGTAGCCCAGGGTCAATACACTCAGCATCGGTGCGAGCATGTCCGGCACGGTGTTGGTCCCTTCAGCGAGCACCCAGAATCCCCCAATCGCGCGCACGCTTTCTGTACCGTGGAATTTCACCGGCGTACTGTCCGGCATGCTGGCCTCCCACTCGGAGGTCCATTCCCCCACCAACTGTTGGAGCCACTCGTGTTCCTTTTGCGGCGGGGGCATCTCCGGCATTTCCTGCGCCGCGTAAATGGCCAGACTCGCCAACAGCGCCACGACGGTCCCGAAAACGAGCATCTTCTTCATGCGTCTTTTCCTCCTTATGGTTTTGATACAGAATGCGCCGCAAGTCAATGCGCCTTCTGTCGAGCGCCCTGCTTGGGCGCCCTTTCCACGCCACCCACCATTTTAGCATCGAAACGGGCGCTCAATCCGCGCATTCCGGATTGAGGCCAGCCTGCAACAATGGGTACAATTCACGGTTTGGAGGCCCCAATGTCGGAACAAGGCTACATTAACTACTTTGAAGTGTTGGACTTGCCGGTGGACTGCAAGCCGGGCGAGGTACGCAAGAATTACAAGAAACTGATGAAGGATCTGGTGATTGAAATAGCCAAGGCGGCGCACGAAGGCATGACGGATGACAAGCGGGACAAGTACCTGCTGGACATGGCGCGCTTGAACACGGCGTTCTACATCCTCCGCGACAATGACCGGCGCGAGCGGTATGTCCAGGATCGGGACAAGGTGATCGCGCTCGAGGACCAGTGGCGAGCTTCCGTCAATGAGCAGCGGGACGATCAGGAAAGCCTCCGCCGGGCCTATGACGCGGCGGTCCGGCATTTCCTCGCCACTTACATGGAAGAGTACATGCTCGAGGCCGGTCGCGACGCGGAGTGTGTGGAGGCGAGCCGCTGGGACCTGGCGCATGAGCGCCACGCGAGCCGCGTGCTGCGTCACTACCGGCAACGGCTCTACAACGAAATCCACGAACGCCTGCCCTACTTCCAAATCACGCCACCGGCAATTGATTGGAGCGAACGTTCACGGACCATTTCGGCGATACTGGCGGGGATGTAGCGGTGGTGAAGGGGCCTTAAGGACCCGGGCGACATGAAAAACTGGGCAGCCAGCCAGCTATAAGGGATCTATGGCAAAGCAAAACACGGTGAAGCGTCCCGTGACGCAAGATGATATTGACCGGTGTCTCGCCCGGGCGATTGCCGAGGGCGACATCGTGGATTTCCGTTTTCTTTTCGTGCCGTTTTCTCCGCTGCGCGCGGATTCCACCGAGGATCTCCAGTCGGATAAGTATGCCTATCTGCGTCCCCGCGACGAGGATAACGCACTGTTTCGGGACGCGATGCGCCTGGTAAGCCAGGGAAAGCTCCAGCGCTTCGTGCAAGGCGAATTGGAGAAGAAAGGCCCGCCGCAATTGCCCAGCGAGCTGGTGCTCCGCCTGGCCGACAACGCGCTGCGGCTGGAGAAATACACCGCGGCGGCCCAGGCCTATGAACTCTTGCGTGTGCGGCGCCGCATGCAGGAAGAACTGTTCCGCCAAGCGGATGAAGCGCTCGATCGCAATGAGATCCCGCGGGCGGTGCATGGTTATGTGGCGGCGACGGGGCTCGAGTACGACTATGCGGCCTTCCCGGAACCCATGCCGGCCGTGCCCAATTTTCAAACGCGGGCGCTCTTGCTCCATGCCGAATACCCGCACCGGCCGGAGGACTCGCTGCCGCTCCAGGCGGCCGAGACCCAGATCACCACCGCACTGGGCTATCTCCTGTTAAGCGCCGAGGCGGCCACGCGGCTCCAGCCGCGGCCGCTGGAACAACGTCTCGCCTTCATCAAGGAGTTGGTGCGCCGGCGCGATCCCGATTGGAAGCAGTTCCGCGAACGCTATGCGCAGGCGTGTGCGCTCGTTCGCCAGTTTGGGGAACGGCTGGAGCGGATGGCGCGCGACGCCAGTGCGGGCGGAAAGTCCACGCTGGAGAACGAGATCCGGAGCCAGCAAGAGCAACAGGACCCGCGGCAGGTCAGCGCGACGTTGTTGGGCCGGGAGATCCCGAACGGGGAATGGTGGCAGTATCTCAAGGATCTGGCCTATGCGCATCCCGCCGCGGTGATGTTTGTCTCGCGCCAGGCCATCAGCAAGGACCTTGAAATCATCATGCCGCGCTACCGGCAGGATTCGCCACTGGTGCAAACGCTCGAACTGATCGTCGCCTAGCCTTGCGCCGCACAACTTGCATCTCCCCCAGCCATTGAACGGACAATCCCCTACCTGCTAGGATTACGAGTGATTCCACATGCAAGATGGCAAGGGGTGGAGGGGGATGTGTTTTCCATTTTGCAGTCTTCTCTCCTGTAATCTTCAGGTATCCCGGCGTGGCAGAAACAAATGATCGGCCCAAGCGGTCGGAAGAATTCGAGAAGCTTGTTCTCGAACACAGCGACATTTTGTACGCTGTGGCGCTTCGCCTTACCCGGAACCGGGCGGATGCGGAAGACTTGACGCAAAACACGCTCTTCAAGGCGTTGCGCTTTCATGACAAGTTCAAGGAAGGCACCTATATCAAGGCGTGGCTGCTGACGATTCTGCGCAATACGTTCATTAATGAATACCGGCGGAAGACGCGCCGCCCGACCTTTGTCGAATTGAGCGGTACGGAGGCCGCGCCCGAGACTTCGCCGGAACCATCCGTACCCATCGAGTCCCAGGGAATTGCCGCCAATCTTCTGGAGTTGCTGGACGACGAAGTCCGCGCCGCGATCGACAACCTGCCCGAAGATTTCCGGCAGGCGGTGATCATGGCGGACCTGGAGGACAAGTCCTACAAGGAAATCGCGGAGGCGATGGGTTGTCCCCTGGGTACCGTGATGTCGCGCCTCTATCGCGGGCGAAAACTGCTGCGCGACCAGTTAGAAGACTATGCGAAAGCGCGACGCCTGTCGGGGAGACCGTCCGAAGAGGGAGAGTAGCCGGCCGCCTGCACTGGGGCCACGCCTGAACTCAGATTGAACTCTGACTGAAGTGTGAAGGGCCGCCGACTCAAGAGAGGAAAACATCACCAGAATGAGCACAACCGCCGAGGGCCGTATTCTCTCCCACGCCGACCTCCTGGAGTTGAAGCGCTGGAATACGCCGACTATCTACAACGGCTGGGAACAAGTCACCAAACACAACGCCGCGGCGGACGCGTTCAACCTCGAGGAGACGCGGGATTTCATGCCGCAGATGGGGCCCATGGTGGGCTATGCGGTGACGGTGGTCTGTGAGCCGAGCAACATCGCACATAAGCAGCAGCAGAATGCCTGGAGCGAATACCGGCGTTACATCGCGTCCGTGCCTGGGCCAAAGATTGTCGTGGTGCAGGACCTCGACAAGCCCCGTGTTATCGGCTCGTTCTGGGGCGAGGTCAACAGCAACACCCACCGCGCCCTCGGCTGTGTCGGCACCATCACCGACGGCGCCATCCGCGATCTCGACGAGATGAACAACGCCGGCTTCAAGGCGCTCGCCCGCCGCATGTGCGTCGGCCATGCCCACAGTTGGCCCGTGCGCTGGGGCGGCGAGGTGGAGGTCTTTGGGCGGGGCATCAGTCCAGGCCAGCTCATCCATGCGGATAAACACGGCTTTCTCGCCATACCCGAAGGTGAAGAGAAGAACCTGCTCGACGCGGCCCGCTTCATGGACTCGAACGAATGCCGCACGGTCATCCGCGCCGCCCGCGCGGCCGCCGGCAAGACCACGGAGGAGATTCTTGGAGAGATGGACGCCGCCGGGCAGGCATTCGGGGAAGCGGTGAAAGAGAAATTCGGGGCCAAAGGGGAGTGGTAGTAGGTCGTGCGCTCGCCGAGCGCGGGACGGCTACGTCAGCATCAGTTTCAATTCGCTCATGAACTCATTGAGATCTTTGAACTGGCGATAAACCGACGCGAAGCGCACGTAGGCCACCTCGTCCAGCTTCTTCAATTTCACCATCACCGCCTCGCCCACGGCCTTCGTCGTCACTTCGTGCTCGGTCGAGTTGAACAGTTCACGTTCCACTTCATCAATCATGGCATCAACTTGCTCGAGCCCTATCGGCCGCTTCTCGACAGCTTTTAGGATGCCGCTCTTCAGTTTCCACCGATCAAAATTCTCGCGGCGGCCGTCTTTCTTGATCACCAGTTGGGCCACTTCCTCGATGCGTTCATACGTGGTGAAGCGCCGTCCGCATTTCAGGCATTCGCGCCGGCGCCGAATCGCATCGCCTTCCTTCGAGGAGCGGGAATCCACCACCCTACCGTCCGAGCTGCTGCAAAATGGACACCGCATGAGATTTGCCTACCCCTTTTTTGGTTGCTTCAATGACTAGTGGTCTTGGCGGCATTCTACCACAAGGACTGGAGCCGGTCTAGCGGCATTCCCATATCTTGTGTCACTTGCGCGCTGGCAACCCAATATCCCCCACTGGGCACACCTCAGGCGCTGAAAAAGGAAAGAACAGTGTCACCGTAGCGTTTTTGCCGGAACTGTTTCAGCGTTCCCGCGCTCGGAGGTATTGCTGACTTCCGATCATGCTCAACAATGGTCATGCCCTGGGGCGCCAGGAGCTTGAGGCTGCCGATGGTCTCCAGGAGTTCCAAGTATGCGCCGTAGCGGTAGGGCGGGTCGGCGAAGATGATGTCGAAAGGTCCATTCAGCCGCCGGATCCCTTGCGGTAGCTTGAGTTGGAGGCAGGTCACGCGGCCCGTCAGACGTGTGCGGCGCAGATTTTCGCGCACCAGTTCGAGGGCCCGGCTGGTATCGTCCACGAAGGTCACCTCCCCCGCCCCCCGGCTCAGGGCTTCGAGACCATTAGCGCCAGTCCCGGCAAATAGATCGAGGAAGCGGCCACCGGGCACTTCGGGCGCGATAATGTTGAACAGCGATTCCCGGATTCGATCGAGAGTCGGGCGTATTTCTTGGTCGGGGGGCGATGCAAGGCGCACGCCCCGCGCTGTGCCAGCAATGATTCGCATGGTCTTCGTTCGTCACGCTCCTTGGTGGGAGCATCTCCCGCTCCACCAGCTCGTGTCAAGAATTTTCTCGCCGCGTTTTCAGGACGCGTACCCTCGACGCCCCCCAAATGATCCGCCATGGTAGTACAGAAGTAGAGGACTGGCGGGACTGCCCGCGGAAGCGCACTGCCCAGATCATTGATACAAGGCAGCTTAGCGTCGGGGATTCCCCCAGTCAATGGTGTATTTACCCGGCTTTGCCTCAAGTGAAGGTAGTCGAAAAGGGGCAAAAAAGACCGTAAATAGGGCGGTGGAAATCTTTGCGGTAAGTCCATAGGGGTTTGTGGCGGCTCCTCAGGCCCTAACACGCCGTTAACACTGTAAAGGCGGTCAATACAAGAGTTAACAGGCCAAGCTGATCCTTTGAGTGAGACTGCCGAACTGTGGCCCCTATCCTGTGGATAACTTGTGGATAAGCGGGGTCAAATCAAGGTGAGATTCCCGAATCGGCGCAATTCAATTAAAACCCTTCTGGCAAATCAAGGCAGCCGTCGGAGTGCTGACATCAACGCCGGCTAGTTCGTACCTGGTCTGCGCGCCGTTCGCCAAGTTCGACGGTTACAATATGGCTCACGGCGCAAACCGTCAAGACTTGGAGAAGCCAGCGCGGTTGCGGACCCGGAGCCGGAGGGCATTCAGGCGGATGAATCCGGTGGCGTCGGCCTGGTCGTAGGCGCCCTCGTCTTCCTCGAAGGTGCTTATCTTGGGGTCGTAGAGCGTCTTTTCCGCACGCCGCCCCACCACGGTGCAACTTCCCTTGTACAACTTCACCCGGGCGGACCCTGTGACGTTTTCCTGGCTCTTGTTGACAAAGGCCATAAGTGCCTCCATTTCCGGGGCATACCAGAAGCCGTTGTACATGAGCTGGGCGATCTTGGGCGATAACTGGTCGCGCTGGAGCATGACTTCTCGATCCAGCGTCATCGATTCCACGGCCCGGTGTGCCGCATAGAGGATGGTGCCGCCCGGGGTCTCATAGACGCCGCGGGACTTCATGCCAACGAAGCGGTTTTCGACCAGATCCACCCGGCCCACGCCGTTGGCGCCGCCCAGCTTGTTTAGCTCCGCCAGCAACGCTTCCGGGGCCAGGCGCTGGCCATTGACGGCGACGGGGTTACCGGCCTCGAATTCAATCTCGGCATAGGTGGGCCGATCGGGGGCTTTCGCGGGATCAGTTGTCAGCACGAACATGTCGGCGGGCGGTTCGGCCCAGGGATCCTCCAAGATGCCCCCCTCAAAAGAGATGTGCAGTAAATTGCGGTCCGAAGAATAAGGCTTTGCCTTGGTGACGGGCACGGGAATTCCATGCTGCTCGGCATAAGCCACCATCTTCTCGCGGCTGTTCAGCGTCCACTTCGGGTCGCGCCACGGCGCCACGATGCGAATGCCGGGCTCCATGGCCAGGTAGGTCAGCTCGAAGCGCACCTGGTCATTGCCCTTGCCCGTGGCCCCGTGCGATACGGCGTCCGCACCCGTCTTGCGGTAGACGTCGACCTGGCCTTTGGCAATCAGCGGGCGCGCAATGCTTGTCCCGAGGAGATAAGAACCTTCATAGATGGCATTGGCGCGCATCGCGGGAAAGACGAAGTCCTGGACGAATTCTCGCTTCAGGTCGGACACCACCACGTCCACCGCACCGGTCTTGAGTGCTTTTTGGCGGGCCGGCTCTGTTTCTTCCCCTTGGCCGATGTCGGCAATGAACGCGACGACGTCCGCCTTATAAGTTTCCTGGAGCCATTTCAGGATGATGGAAGTATCCAGGCCGCCCGAATAGGCCAATACGATCTTTTTCATGGGGACGCTCCCTTGCGTGCGCGGAAAAACGGCGCGGGGTGAATATGCGTGGCACTTCATCGTCCCCGTTCGGGGGACGCCCTCCTTGAGCCCCGAATTCATGCACACCCGATTCCAGGGAATGACGCGGCAGACGGAGGCTGCGAGGGGAGAACGGAAGTTTACCTTGCGCCTCGGGGTGACTTCAATGTCCGGCCGGACTGGACACGGGCGACGGCACACCTTTTTGATGTTCGGCCCCCCGTGATGGAAAATGACAAAATGTGCATGCTATCGTGCCTCGGAAAGGACGGCAACTTGCTGGCCATCCCGTAACCCCAGACCCAGAACCAATTCATCCCCATGGAAAAACTTTCGTTCTTGACCGAAGATCAGGTGCGCGTGGTGCGTGAGCGCTTTGGCTCGCCGGTGTTCGTGTACGACCAGAATACCCTCGAGCGGCGCGCGCGCGAAGTGCTCCATTTCCCCAACGCCTTCGGCCTGACCGCACGCTACGCGATGAAAGCGCTGCCCACCGCGGCGATCATCAAAGTGCTCACGGATACCGGCCTGCACATCGACGCCAGCAGTGGCTTCGAAGCCGAGCGCGCTCTGCGCGCGGGCGTGCCACCCGAAAAGATACAAATCACCGCGCAGCAGATTCCGGCAGATTTCAAGGAACTGGTTGAGAAGGGCGTCCTCTACAACAGTTGCTCCCTTCACCAGTTGCAGCATTACGGCGAGCATTTTCCCGGCAGCAAGGTCACGGTCCGGATCAATCCCGGCCTGGGTTCCGGCCACAGCAATCGCACCAACGTTGGCGGCCCTTCTTCCAGCTTCGGCATCTGGCATGAGCACCTGCCACAGTTGTACGAAATCGCCGCGCGCTATCATCTGACGGTCACTGGCATGCACACGCACATCGGTTCGGGTTCCGACCCGGACGTCTGGGTCAACGTGGTGAAGCTGTCTTTAGGCATCGCCGCGAAGATGCCGGACGTGCGCACGCTAAGCCTGGGCGGCGGCTACAAGGTTGCGCGCATGAATTATGAGAAGGATGCCGATCTTCAGGTGATTGGCAAGAAGGTGGTGCCGGAATTCGAGGCCTTTGCGCGAGAACATGGACGGAAACTGCATTTGGAGGTAGAGCCTGGCACCTACCTCGCCGCAAATTGCGGGGCCGTGGTCGCCACGATTATCGACATGGTCAATACGGGCGCTGAAGGTTACAAGTTTCTCAAAGTGGACTCCGGCATGACGGAAGTGCTGCGTCCGAGCCTCTATGGCGCACAGCATCCCATTGTCGTGGTGCCGCAGCAGGCGGAGCCGCGCGGGGTGGAGTACTACCTCGTCGCCGGGCATTGTTGTGAAAGCGGCGACGTGTTAACGCCGGAACCGGGGAACCCGGAAGGGTTGAAGACGCGCATGCTCACGCACGCCCGCATCGGCGATGCGCTTGTCATTGAGGGCGCCGGGGCGTACTGTTCGGGCATGGCCTCGAAGCACTACAACTCTTTCCCAGAAGGCGCGGAAGTGCTCCTGACCACCACCGGCGAACTCAAGCTTATCCGCAAACGCCAAAGCCTCGATCAGGTGATCGAGAATGAAATAATAGCGTGAGGGGTTGCCAAGAACCGTCTTTCGGTGGTGTGTGCCATGCAGATTCGGAAAAATCTATACCAGGTTGGCGGGGATCAATCAGGCATCACTTGGGCGGGGGTCGATGCAGGCTATGAAGACTGCAACACCTACGTACTGGCCACGCCGGACGGGCTTATTCTCTTCGACTGCGGCTGCGGCGAGACGCTGGGGCAGATCTTTGACAACATGCAGTACTGGGAGCTCGACCCGCAGGACATCCGCTATTGCCTCATTACGCATCCGCACTTTGATCACGCCGCTGGCGCACACCTGCTGAAAGAGCGCGGCATTACGCTGATTGCCCACCGCAACACGGCGGAGGCCATGGCAGCGGGCGACGAACGTTGCTGCGGCTTCCTGTATCACAAGACATTTGTGCCATGCCAGGTGGATCGGCAGGTGAACGACGGCGATCATCTTGAGCTGTGTGGCGCCGGCATCGAGGTGATGCATCTGCCAGGCCACAGCATGGGCTGCACCGCCTACTTCTTCAACCACGAGGGCAAACGGATCGCCGTGAGCGGCGATGTTATCGGCACGCTCAATGTTGGCGATTTTGGCTGGAGCGGTTCCATCGACTTCGACAAGAAGCTCTACCTCGAATCGCTCAAGCGCCTCGCAAAAGTCGACATGGACCTCATGCTCGGCGGTCACGGCCCCGTCTATTTCCACAAGCCCCGCCGCCGCGTCGAGCAAGCCCTCAACAGCGCGTTGATGCAGTGGCGCTAGCAGCCCGTTGCAAAAAGTTCCGTAGCGCCCGTGCTTCTGTGCCGGGCGCTATCGGCTGGGCGAAACATCGGACACGTTTTGCATACAATCCAATTTGCCAAGGGACTCACGCACCTAAAGCGCCTTCACGAGCAGTTCCGTCACCAGCTTGCTGAAGTGCGCCGGGTCTGGCAGGCTGCCGCCCTCCGCCAACAGCGCCTGACCGTAGAGCACCTGCGCGTAGTCTGGAAGCTCGGGCGCGGCCTTGTCCAGGTCATAAATCCCCTGTAACTTCTGAAGCACGGGATGCGCGGGGTTGATTTCGAGAATGCGCTTGGTCTGCGGCACGACCTGGCCCATGGCCTTCATGATCTGCTCGAGCTGCGGGCTGAGATCGTGCTGATCCGCAACAAGGCAGGCCGCGGAAGTCGTGAGGCGGCTGCTGAGACGCACTTCTTTCACCTGCTCTTTCAACTGCTCCTTCAGGAACTCGAGCAACGACGCGTGCGTCTGTTCTTTCTCCTTGCGCGCTTCCTCGGCCTGCTTCTTTTCTTCCTCCGTGCCCAGGTCCACCGCACCTTTCCCGGCGGACTGGAACTTCTTCCCCTTGAATTCAAACACAGACGATGTCCAGACCTCGTCCACGGGATCATCCAGCAGCAAGACTTCGTAGCCCTTGTCGCGGAAGGCCTCCAGATGCGGACTGTTCTCGATCACTTTCCGGTTTTCACCACAAAGGAAATAGATGGCGTCCTGATCCGGTTTCATGCGGTCGAGATACGCTTGCAATGAGGTCCGCTCCGGGCCGCTGGTGCTGGCGAACAACGCCAGGTCCAGGATTGACTCCTTGTTTTCATGGTCCTGAAAGATCCCTTCCTTCATCACTCGCCCGAATTCGCTCCAGAAACCGCCATATTTCACCTCTTCCTTGTCTCGCAGGTCTTTCAGGTGCGCGAGCACCTTGCTCACGATGCCCTTGCCCATCCGCTGGATCTGGCGGTTCTGTTGCAGCAGTTCGCGCGAAATGTTCAGGGAGAGATCCTCGGAGTCCACCAATCCGCGCACAAAGCGCAAGTAATCCGGCAGCAACTCCGTGCAGTTGTCCATGATGAACACGCGTTTCACGTAGAGATGCACACCGTGGCGCGCGGCGCTCGGATAAAACAGGTCGAACGGCGCCTTGGACGGCAGGTAGAGCAACAACCGGTACTCGAGCGTTCCCTCGATTTTCGCCTGGATCCGGCTGAGCGGATCGTTCCAGTCGTGCGAGATGTGCTTGTAAAACTCGTTGTACTCCTCTTCCGTCACCTCGCTCCTGTCGCGCAGCCAGAGGGCCTTCATCGAGTTCAGGGTCTCGAGGCGCTGCTCGGCCTTGACCTCTTCGCCTGTGCCCTCGGTCCGCTCAACGTGCATCCGAATGGGATAGGCAACGAAATCCGAGTACTGTTTGACGATGCTTCGGATCTTCCATTCATCGAGATATTCGTCGAAGTGCTCGTCCTCCTCCTGCTTCAGGTGCAACGTTACCGTCGTGCCGGGCCCTTCACGGTCCGCGGGCTGGAGCGTATACGTGCCGTCGCCCGTGCTCTCCCAGCGCGTGGCCGTGTCCTCCCCCACTTTGCGCGTCACCAGCGTGACCTTGTCCGCCACCATAAAGCTCGAATAGAAACCCACCCCAAACTGGCCGATCAATTCCGGCGATGTCCCGGCGCCTTCCGTCTTGCTCTCCTGCACGTGCCGCAAGAACTCGCGCGTGCCTGACTTGGCAATGGTGCCGATCAGGTCCCGCACCTCGTCGTGCGTCATGCCAATCCCGTTGTCGGCGACCATCAGCGTCCGGTGTTCCTGGTCCGCTTGCAGGTAAATGTGCAATTCAGTGCCGTGCGGCAGATGCTGCGGGTTGCGGATCGCCTCAAACCGCCGCTTGTCCAGTGCATCGGAACAGTTCGAAATCAGTTCGCGCAAAAAGATGTCCTTATTCGAATAGACGGAATGGATCATCAAGTCCAGCAATTGCCGGGCCTCGGTCTGAAATTCAAAGGTCTCGACGGTTTCGGGCATGGCTCTCCTCCAGAATAGTTGGGGAAGTGGATTCAGGTTCAGATCTTATACTTATAGGCGGAACAAGTCCCTGGCTGCAAACACGGCGTTCTGGAACAAGTACTGTTCACGCTACGTGTAGCGTGCTTCAGGATGATAGCTGACCACGGCGCCCGTGGTGCCAGTGGGACTGAATTCACCGGCGCTGGTGAGGTGGACGCCGAGGAGTTCGGCGCCGGCGAGAAGCTCATGAATAGTCTTGTTGAGTTCGATATTCCGCATGCCTGGGTACCCGGGCGACCAGCGCTGGCCCTGGCCCGGGTCAAGACCGAGGAGCCGGCGCTGTTCGTTGTTGAGGTGCTCGGCCATGTCTTCGGCGATGCGGTCGCTGAGGCCCTGCAGGAAGAGATGAGATTCGGAATCACCGGAGGCTTTGATATCCGCCAACACCGCGTCGACCTGTGGGCCGCTGGTGGTGAGTTGGATGCCACAGGCGCTCATGGCGCCGCTGGCGCGCGAGTGAAAATACTGTGCGCCGGACACCAAGTCCTGGCGGCCCGCGCCGATGACCACGGTGAAATCGAAGCGGGCAATCTCCCGGCTGAGGTCGTGTGGATCATAGACCACAATCACGTCGCCTTCCGCCTGGCAAGGGAAAATGCCGGCCACGCCTTGCGGTCTTATCCACTCGTACTTCGTCGCCCGCTCTACCCATTTCTCGAACAGCGCTTCCAGTTCCTCGGACGTATGACCCGTCCGCGCCCGTGCGGATGATGTACCGAAACGCCAGTTCAAGGAGAACAGTGTTTTCTTGTCAATGTGCGAGACGAATTCGCGCAGCGTGTACTGGTAGCGCTGGCGCGCGAAACGCGGCGCCTCCGGCAGGCGAAACCCGTTCATCACCACCTTGCGCCGCGGCAGCGTGGCAAGCAGTTCTTGTTCTTCGGCGGCTTTCTTTTCGGCGTGATCGAGTTTGCGCAGCAGCTTTTCCTTGTTGCGCTGCAGCAGCGCGCCGAGGTCTTCGCCGGAGCGGAGCTTGTTCATGATGTTGACGCCGTCCATGGCGGTGCGGCAATAGAAGACGTCGGAGCGGATGGCGGCGCGGTCGTCGTGACCGGCCATGGCGACATAGGCGGCGGTTGGAGGTCTGCACAAGCAAGGCAGACATGCCAATGGCATGGGCGTGGTGCTCTTTGGCAGTGTCGATGTATTGCTGGAGCGGCACCATCGTGCCCAGGTCGATGACGCGGTAGCCGTAATTCTCGAGCAGCGTACGCGCCAAGTCCTTACCGATGCTATGCACGTCCTGGTAGACCGTGCCGATGACGACAACGCCCTTGTACTCGATCTTGGAGTGCACGTCGATTCCGGCCTCGTTGCGCATGTAGGCCTCGAGGAAGGCCATCGCCTGGCGCATGACATCGGCGCTCTTGAGCAGGTGCGGCAGCGAAACCTCGCCGCGCCCGAAGCCGTCGCCCAACTCCTGCATGGCGCCCATCAAGTAGCTGTTGATGAAATCGAGCGGCTCGTGGTGCTTCATCGCTTCGGCCACCTGGAGCGCGATCTTGTCCAAGTATTGGTACGTGTGGCACTTGAACTCGAACGAACCCGCCACGCGTTCCTTGAAACCGTCCTTGATCTTCTGACAAATCGCCTGTTCGAGCGGAAGATCGTCATAAGACGTGCGCCGCTCAACCTTGATGCCCTTCTTCTCCTCCGCGATGACTTCGAGTTCCGCGAAGGCATCCATATCGTGTTCGAGAATCACGCGCCGGCCCAGATCGTAATGGTGCGGATCGAGGTCTTTCACAAACACATAGTGATTCGGATTGATAATCGCGGAATCGAGGCCTTTCTGGCGTGCTTCGTCGAGGAAAACCGAGGTCAACACCGTCCGCATGTAGGGTTTCTTGGCCAGGCCGTTTGTTAAATTGCCCACGCCCATGGTGGTGTGTACCGTGGGATACTTCTGCTTCACGGCGGCGATGGCGTTGAGCGATTCGACCGAAAAATTGAGGCCTTCGACCGATTCTGAACCGATCGGGAAGCAGTTCACGTCCACAAAAACGCGGTCCGGCGTCACGCCGTAGCGGTCCCGCGCCCGGTCGAGGATTTGCGAGGCAAGATCCACCTTTTCAGCGGTCGTGGCGCCGGGGCCTTTTGGACCGGTGCACAGCGCAATGTACAGCGGGTTGTGGGCATTGGTGGCCTCGATGACGGCATCCACCTTGAGCAAACCCGGCGACGCTTCCTCCATCGAGATCGAGTTGATGATGGGCCGGCCCGGATACTGTTTGATGGCCTCGGCCAGCGCGTCCACCTGGAACGAATCGAGGCACATCGCGCCGGGGAAGTCAGTAGTCTGGAGGTGCACGACTTCCTTCAGCGCCGTGACCGTGTCGATCACGTTCGAGTCCATGCAGACGTCGATCACTTCGCAGCCGAGATCGCGCACCTGTTCGTGAACCACTTCTTCGAGTGCGTCATGATTGATGCCCGTGTCGTTCTCGACCGCATCACGCACCTTCGCCGAGCCGCGGACATTGAGGCGCTCGCCGATGCGGATCAGCGTGTTCGAACTGTCGAGCAGCACGGCACGTTGCGGTCCCGATACATACAGTCCCGGCTCGGGGTGGCGTTCCTTTGGGCGCAGCCCGCGCACGGCGGCGGCAATCTGACGAATGTGCTCCGGCGTCGTGCCGCAGCAGCCGCCCACGATGTTGACGCCGTATTCCTCCACGAATCTCCGCTGGTACTTCGCGAGTTCTTCCGGCGGGAATCTGAAGACGGTCTGGCCATTCTCAGACACCGGCAGACCCGCATTGGGAATGACGGAAATCGGCAAATGCGAGAAACGCGCCAACTTCTCGACCGTGCGCTCCATCAGATCCGGTCCGATGCTGCAATTGATGCCGAAGACATCGATCCCAATTCCCTCGACCGCGACCAGCGCCGCCTGAATGTCGGTGTTGAAGATTTGCATCTTGCCGAACTGGTCCACGGTCACCTGCGCCATGATCGGCAGTCGCACGCCTTGCTCCGCCATCGCCTTCAGCCCACCCATCACCGCCGCCTTGAGTTCGAGGATGTCCTGCTGCGTCTCATACAGCAGCACGTCGGCGCCGCCCTCCACCAAGCCACGTACCTGGTGATAGAAGTTGTCCATGACCGCTTCAAACGTGGAACTGCTCAGATCCGCCTTGGTGCTCGACAACACGCGGTTTGAAGGCCCAATCGAGCCGATGACAAAGAGCGGCCGCCCGTCGTATTCCGCTTCCTGGCGGTACGCCTCGCGTGCCTCGCAGCCAATCTCCGCCCCGCGCCGGCTCAGGTAATAGGCAAAATCGTCATAGCTCAACTTGCGCGGATCTACGTCGTACGGGAGTGGTGCGAAATGACTCAGATCGAGATTGGCGAACTTATACTCCGACAGCCGCATTGGGGACGCGCCAAAGGTGTTGGTCTCGACGGCATTCGCCCCCGCGCGGAAATAGGCCAGATGGATGTTCCGCTGGTGCTCCGGATGCGAAAAACACAGTAAATCTGACAGCATCCGGAAATCCGGCCCGCCGAAATCGAGGTCCGTCACGTCCAACGCCTGAATCATGGTGCCGGTCGCGCCGTCGAGGACAATAATCTGGTTCTTGAGTGCCTCAAGGAACTGCATGGTGTAAATAACAACCTTTACTGCCAGTTTCACGCCATTTCGGGCGGCTGCCCGGGGGAGGAGAGTGATCCTGCATATTATCTCTGAAAACGGCAGTTGAAGCCAAGAACTGTGCGGGCCAGGACATCAAGGACCCCAGGGACCAAGAAGACAAAATACATGAACTTGGGTGGTATGGACCGGGGGCACTTCTGGACATCAATCAGGAGAGGATGTCCTGGACAACATTTCCATAGACATCCGTGAGGCGGTAGTCGCGGCCGGCATAGCGGTAGGTGAGCTGGGTGTGGTCCATGCCCATGAGGTGGAGCAGCGTGGCATGGAGATCGTGGACGTGGACCTTGTTCTCGATGGCGTGCCAGCCGAACTCGTCGGTCGCGCCGTAGGTGAGCCCGCCCTTGATGCCGCCGCCGGCGAGCCACATGGTGAAGCCGAAAGGATGGTGCTCGCGGCCATTGTCACCCTCGGCCGTGGGCGTGCGGCCAAACTCGCCGCCCCAGAGGACGATGGTCTCGTCAAGCAGCCCGCGCGCCTTGAGGTCTTTCAATAGACCCGCGATGGGCTGGTCAGTTGAGAGGCAGTTGTACGGGAGTTCCTGGCGCAGGCCACCGTGCTGGTCCCAAAGCTGGCAGCTTGATCGCTTGTCGGTGACGGTGTGATAGACCTGGACGCAACGCACGCCGCGCTCGATCAGGCGCCGCGCCATCAGGCACTGCTTTCCGAAGATGGCAGTGGCCGGCTGGTCCAACCCGTAGAGCTTCCGCGTTGCCTCCGCTTCCCCGCGCACGTCAAATGCCTCCGGCGCTTCCGCTTGCATGCGAAACGCCAACTCGAACGACGCAATACGCGCACTGAGCCGCGAATCGTCTTCGCGGTCGCGGAGATGCAGCGCGTTCAACTGGCCCAGCGCGTCCAACTGTTGCCGCTGCTGCGCGGTGTCAAAGCGCGGGTTCTTCAGATTGGCGATGGGATCGTCGAGATTCGACACCAGCGTGCCTTGGTACGCCGCGGGCAGGAAACTAGAACTCCACAGCGGCGCGCCTTGCGCGGGTTGGGCGGGGCTGATTACCACGAAACCCGGCAGGTTCTGGTTTTCCGTACCCAAGCCATAGAGCAGCCAGGAACCCAGACTGGGCCGGGAGAACGCCTGCTCGCCCGTGTTCATTTGCAGGCATGCGCCGTTGTGGTTGATGTTGTCGGCGACCATCGAGCGGATGACGCAGAGGTCGTCGGCGCAGGTGGCGAGATGCGGCAGCAACTCGCTGATTTCCATCCCGCTCTGCCCGTGTTTCTTGAACTCCCATGGCGAGCCGAGCAGGTTGCCCGTCTTCGTGCGTTCGAGCTTCGGCTTCTCAAACGGCAGCGGCTGGCCGTTGTCGCTGCGCAGGCGGGGCTTCGGGTCGAAGAGATCCACGTGCGACGGGCCGCCCGACATGAAGAGAAAGATGATGTTCTTCGCGCGCGGCGCATAGTGCGCCGCCTTCACCGTCAGTGGATTCGCCCCGCGCGGCAGCACCAGCGCCGGGGCCGCCTCCGCCAGCAACCCCGCCAACCCTATCATCCCAAAACCATTCGCAAATCGCCCCAGCATCTCGCGGCGGGAGAGGATGGGCTGCTGAGAGCAAGTACATTCAGGGTTCATCAAGGGGAACACTTCCGATTCTATTAACCCAATAGCCAGGTCTTCTGCTCGTATGAGCGACGGCGACAATGATAATCACCTTGTCTTGAAGCACATAAACAAGGCCGTACGGAAACCTGCTCAGGAGCTTCCTCCTGGCGCCTTGGAGGAATTCTGGATAAAGCTTGGGGTTGTCGCGAAGGTTCTCCACACCAGCTTGAACTTCTTCTGCGAATTCTCCACCGAGCCCCGGCTGCTGCCTTTGATAGTAAGCGGCCGCCTCTCTCATCTCTCTCTTGGCCAAAGGATGTAGTATCACGTGCACTTGCGCACCATTTCCTCAACTTCCGTCATCGCCTCCTCACACGGAACGCACTCCACTCGCCCTTCTCTTATTTCTTCCAGCCGCCGGGCAATTTCGCGATTCCAAGACTCCTCGTAGGCTGCTTTATCAACCTCCTCGATCCGGTCAAGAATTGACTCGGCGATTCGTATCTGGATGTGAGTGGGAAGTGACTGGATTTCCTCCAGAAGTCTGCTTTCGTCCGACATCTTTGCCACTTTCCTTTCAAATAACGTTTTCTCGAGTTCTCAGTGTGTCTTTATCTTATCGAATTGGCCCGGCGGTGTCTAGCGCGTCAATTCTTGGCGGTGGCGTTGTTGGCGCGCATGAAATGAGGACCGAATGGGCCTTTGACGCCGCGCGGACGTGACGCTGGAGTCCTTGGTCACGGAGGCCGTAACGCGGGCCTTGCTGCCACGCATTGGACTCTTCTACTCTTTGGAGAAGTGGAGGAGTTATTGCATTGGATGCGGACAGCGGGAAAGTCTCGATCGTCACTGCCACCTATAATCGCAGCCGCGTGCTGGCGTATGCGGTGCGTTCGGTGTTGCATCAGTCGCACGGGATGTGGGAGCACCTGATTATCGGCGACGCCTGTACGGATGACACGGCGACGGTCGTGTCGGCTTTCGCGGACAGCCGCATTACCTTCGTCAATCTCGCGCGGCGCTGCGGCGAGCAGTCCGGCCCCAATAATGAAGGCGTGGCGCGCGCCACCGGCGACTATGTGGCTTTCTTGAACCACGACGACCTCTGGTTTCCGGATCATCTGGAAACGTGTGTAGGTGCGCTCAGGGAAGACGAGGCCGACATTGTCTTCACCCTGTACTTATCGATACGCCCAGACGGCCAGCATGTCCTCGGCGGGGTCTGTCCCACACGCGCGTATCGTCCGCATGTTTTTGTACCGGCGTCCACGTGGCTCATGCGCCGCGCCACAGCGCTTGA
>JACPGD010000364.1 GCA_016182645.1 Candidatus Hydrogenedentota bacterium
AGCCTATAACGAAAAGTGTGATGGGTCACGTCTATAATTGCTCTTGATTCGCAAACAGGCTGCGCTACATTTCCAAGATCTTCTTGGCCTTCGCGCTTATCGACTGCCGCGTCTTGAAGAATTCGTTCCATGGGTCCTGCTTTAGTTGCTGCAAGCGTTTGGGCAGGTTTTCGAGGCGGTACGCGTCTGGTTTCAACGCCGGTTTGAGTTCGTCCCAGGCAATTGGGGTGGACACCGGCGCGCCCGGCTTGGCCCGGGTCGAGTAGGCCGCGACGGAGGTGGCCCCGCGGCTGTTGCGGAGGTAGTCGATGAAGATCTTTCCTCTGCGCTTTACTTTGCTCATGGTGGCGATGTAACGCTCCGGCGCGCGTCGCACCATTTCCTGCGCGACGGCCCGGGCAAACGTTTTCACCTCCTCCCACTCCGCCCGGCGGGTGAGCGGCGCCACGACGTGCAGGCCCTTGCCGCCGGAGGTTTTGACGAACGTTTTCAGCCCGAGTTCTTCGAGCATCTTCCGCAGTTCGTGGGCCGCGCCAACCACTTCTTTCCATGCGACCGCTGGATCTGGGTCGAGATCGAAAGTTATCAGGTCCGGCTGCTCGATCCGGTCTTCGCGGCTGCCCCAAGGATGGATCTCGAGCACTCCCATCTGGGCCAACCCGATCAGCCCGGACAA
The DNA here is from genome assembly GCA_016182645.1 of Candidatus Hydrogenedentota bacterium. Classification (GTDB taxonomy): domain Bacteria; phylum Hydrogenedentota; class Hydrogenedentia; order Hydrogenedentales; family JACPGD01; genus JACPGD01. Next base: position 677 of record JACPGD010000364.1, read on the forward strand.
ATCCTTGATGGCAATGTACTGCCGTGTCTTGCCCCCTTCATTGACCGGGATGCCGTACACCGCGCCGGAAACCGTCTGATTTACGTGCTTTTGAAAGAAACACTCCTTGCGATGTCCTTCCGGGCAGCGCACGACCGCCAGTGGCCGGTGAACGACATAGGGCAGGATCCAGTCCCCAACCGATTCGTAGTACCGCGCCAGATCCAGTTTGGTCAGTCCCTCTTCCGGGTACAGCACACGGCCGGGGTTGCTCAGCGTCACTCCGGCGATCTGGTCATTGCCCGCCATGGGTTGCCTCTTCCTGGTTTTGCGCTCGCGCTCGGGTTTGGCGGCCCCCGGCGTGGGCGCGGCCTCCTCGCGCGTGACCTCCTTGGCCGCTTTGTCCTCGCGCAGTCCCTTGAATGACGGGTGACGCAAGATGCCGTCTTCCGTCCACTCGCTAAACTCGACTTCCGCCACCAGTTTCGGCTGGAGCCAGTGCACGCCGCGCGCTTCTTGCCCGCGCAGCGGCGTCGCGAGCGGTGACTCCTCCATCTGGAGCGGTTTCATGGCCGCGTGTACCCGCTTCAGCGATTCTTCCGTGAAGCCGGTGCCGGCGCGCCCGGCATAGACCAGCTCTTTCCCATCGTAGTGTCCGAGCACCAGCGCCCCAAAATGACTGCGCGCCCCCGACGGACTGGTATAGCCCACGATGACAAACTCCTGCCGCTTGAGGCACTTGACCTTGACCCACGAGCGTGTCCGCCGTTGCTCATAAACCGCGTCGGCCTGCTTGGAAATGATCCCTTCCATGCCGTAGCGGCAAGCGTGCTCATAGACGTCTTGCCCCTCCCCCTGGATGTGCTGGCTGTAGCGCAGCGGGCCGCTCGCGCGCTCGGGGAGCAGTTGCACCAGCAGCGCTTTGCGCTCGGCCAGCGGGACGTGCCGCAGGTCGTATCCTTCGCAGAAGAGCAGATCGAACAGGTAGAGGGTGAAGACCGTTTTGCGTCCCGCCTTCATCGCGTTCTGCAGCGCCTGAAAATCCGTGGTGCCGTTCTGTCGCAGCACTACGATCTCGCCATCCAGCACGGCTTCCCGCACCACGAGTTTTCTGATCGCTTCCACCACCGGCGTAAACTTGGCGCTCCAGTCCTTGCCATGCCGCGTCAGCAAATGCACCTTGTCCTGTTTCTTAACACAGAGCAGGCGATAGCCGTCGAACTTCATTTCGTGCAGCCACGCCGCTCCCTTGGGAACCTCCTTGACGAGCGTGGCCAGTTGCGGCGACAGGCTTTCAGGCGGATGCGCCTTTCTTGCGCCCTCCAGATCGCCGGGTTTCAGTGCCGGCGCGTCCTGGCTGTGTTCTTTTTTTTTTCGCGCCCGCGCGCGAGGCTTGGCCCGTGCCGCGGTTTTGGCCTTTGCCGCGGTCTTGGCCTGTGCCTTGGCCTTGCTGCGCGTCTTGGCCGGGCGGCCCTCCCACACCTCCCCTTCGTCCGCGGCGATCTCGTCCATGCTCCGCTTCGTGGCCACGCTACGGTCTTTCTTAAGGATGTCGTATGAGTTGCCCGGCCGCGCTGCTTCGTCCCGGTCCTTAATCAGCAGCCAGTTCTTGCCTTCCGCCCCCGCCTCCCCGCCCATGCGTACCAGGTTCCAGACACCGTGCAGTTTATTGCCGCGCAACTCGAACTTGAGCTTCCCGGCGCGGTATCCCTTGCGCGCATCCCCGATGGCCGACCAGGTGCCGCGGTCCCACAGCATCACCGTGCCTGCGCCGTATTGCCCCTCGGGGATGGTCCCCTCGAAATCACCGTACTCGATGGGATGGTCCTCGACATGCGCGGCCAGCCGCTTCTGCGCGGGATCGAGCGACGGACCTTTCGGCACGGCCCAACTCTTCAACACGCCGTCCAATTCGAGCCGGAGGTCGTAGTGCAGGCGCCGCGCCGCGTGCTTCTGGATCAGGTATTGATGCCGCGTCCGGCGGACATGGCGCTTCCCCTGCGGTTCCGCCGTCTGTTTGAAA
>JACPGD010000016.1 GCA_016182645.1 Candidatus Hydrogenedentota bacterium
CGAACCTACGTCGAGTTGCGCGGTGCGCAGCGCCGCCTTGCAATAGCCGAGAAGAGCATTGAGCTGCAGTCCGAGACGCTCGAACAGGTGTCGCGCAAGTATCAAGCGGGCCTCGTGTCCGAACTGGATGTCGCGCAATCACGTACATTGCTGGATTCAACGCGCGCGGCGGTTCCACCGCTGTGGGCTTCCAGCCGTTCGGCCATGTACTCGCTGGCCGTCTTGGCAGGCGAATCGCCCGAAGCGCTGGTGGAAGAACTGACGAATCCCGTGTATTTGAACGTTGCCGAAAACGCCGTGCCGGTTGGTATACCATCGGAACTGTTGGAGCGGCGACCCGATATTCGCGCCGCCGAGCGTGCGTTGCAAGCGGCAAGCGCGGACATTGGCGTTGCGCAGGCAGAACGCTATCCGAAATTCTTCCTGACCGGATCCGCAGGTAGTCAATCCACTTCATTCGCAGACTTGTTTATGGGTGGAAGCGGGATTTGGTCTCTCGCATCAAACATTTCCGCCCCCCTGTTTGAGGGAGGGCGTATCCGCGCCGGAATCGAGGCCGCGGACGCGCGTTATGAAGCCGCTCTGGCGCTCTATGAAAAAAGCATGCTCATCGCGCTGGAGGACACCGAGCGCTCACTGGTTCGGTACGCCCAGCAAGAACTCGCGCGCCGCGAACTCAACCGCGCGGCAACATCGGCAGCACGGACAGTCGAACTCGCGCACATTCGTTACGACCGGGGCCTAACCGACTTCATCGCAGTGCTCGATGCCGAACGCGTTCTGAACGATTTGGAGGACCGCGTGGCTATTGCGGAAACAATTGTGCTGTCGGATCTTGTTGGGCTTTATAAGGCGTTGGGAGGTGGGTGGAGCTAATTCAGTCCAATGAAGAGGAAGGCCGTAGAGGCGATATGCTGCCTGAAGCACGATTGGATGGTGAGTTCCTAAGTCCAGAGAAAGGCTTCAACAGTGGCCTCGATTCGATGTGATTTCGCGCGAGCAAAACGGGAGCAATTTTCTGCGAAGACCTGCGCAACGGCGATAGATCGTGATAAAAGCTGAGACAGGTTCAACCCGTTTTGAATCAGCGGCTTGCGCCGTAATGCGATGAGACAGAAGGACTTGCAAAACTGGCCTGCGCAGGCTTCGATTCCCGCCACCTCCACCATTCTTTGATCACACTTCCTCGACGGAAACCGCACAAAGTTCAGACATATCAGCACGTTGCGAAACAGCCGTTGACAGAAGTGAAACACCTCCCGAACAGTCCAAAGACATATTTTTGCGCCTGGATCGTCAAGATTCTGTGAAGCAAATTCCGGCCTTATTGCCTGATGTGCCTGGGTTGAAAACGATTGCTGTGTCCAAAGGCGCAACTGCCCATGCCATTCTCATGCGAGATTCACCGACAGAAACACTGCTCTCCCACGTCGGGAAAGGCAGGCCGTTTCACAATGGTCGTCAATTCGTGAGTATCATTTTAAGTATCACCTTGGGCACGTTCCACGAGACTGCTTGAACACAGCAATTGCTAATGGCCAACGTGGAGGGGGAATCAATCCGCCTGTGACGGGGAGTGCGGAAATGGTCATTCAGTCCAGCCCGATGCGCAGGGGAAAGTCGCGCCAATCCAAAATGATCTTGGGCTACACGAGGACGCGCCTTGACATCGACTTCAGCGATCGGATAACATCCATACCGGTCGGTATGCTTCAAGGAATTCGCTATGCCACGCACCACATCGACAAGAGAACGACTCATCGCCGATGCAGAGCGGCTTGTGCATCAACGGGGGTTTACCGCGACGTCAGTACAAGACGTGCTCGCGGTGACGGGAGTGACTAAAGGCGCTTTATACCATCACTTCCCCGGAAAGGGTGACCTGGAGATGGCGGTACTTGAACAGGCCGGAGCGGCGTTCATCAATTGGCTGGATGAAGTGCTTGTGGGCGCATCCCCTCGTGAATGTCTGGAGCATTTCTTTGACTCCGCCCTTAAACACCATCGGAAGCAGAGATTTGTCGGTGGATGCCTATTCGGCAACACGGCAATCGAAATGAGCGATGTCAGCCGCCAGCATTCGGACCTCGTCGCGAGCGTGTTCGACATATGGTCGAACAAGATCAAGCAGGTAATTCTTGCCGCACAAACGGACGGACAAATTCGAGATGATATGCCCGCGCGCGGTTTGGCGGAGATGGTGGTGGCGACTATCGAAGGCGGCATCATGCTGTCCCGGCTGCGTAAGGATGAACGCCCGTTGCGCGTCTGCCTTGATTCTTTGAAGGCGCTCTTGTGGGGTCAATGCGCGCCTATTCAGGAGAAGTGAAAGTATGACAGGATTGCCGGTAGCAGCCTTTGTTGTCTGTTCAGCATTTGCCCAAGCGCAGGGCAGCCATTTCGTTGATTCAGGGGGAGAGCAGACGGTGACGAGAGTCAAGGAGATCATACAGACCGTGAGGGAGTTTCCCTTTAACCCCATCGAAGACGGTCGTTCACAAGAACCTGCGCTTGATGACGATGGCGTGGCTGATCTCGGTGACGGGGCGTGGCGCGTGCGCCTCTTGGCGATTCGCGACTTGGCTCGCCTGGGCAGGGCGGCGGTTCCGCAACTCGCCAATGAACTCGACGATGAAAATTCTCATGTACGTCATGTCGCGGCTTTCGTGTTGGGACTCAATCCCGTGGACACTTCGGAAGAGGCATTGATCATCGCCCTCCGTCAAGACAAGGACCCGATCGTTCGTTCCGGCTGAAGCACACCGCCCCGGCTGTCAACGACACACCCAAGATCGCGTCCCTTCTCTTGGCATTGAACGGGTACAGTACGCATGGCGCTCTCGCGTGCGTAGCCGTAGCCATGGCGGCGGGAGGCCCGATCCAATCACGCGGCGTCGCGGAAACGATGAGCCGCCGCATTACAGACCTGAATCCTGGCCAGGGCTTGTGCGCGAATCTGGTCACTGCGGGGGCTGGTTCTATTCGCGTCTCGCCTCGGTCTACCGGTATCGACGGCACATGTCTCCTGTGGTGCCATTTGTGGCATCGGTATTGTGCAACGGCAGGTGCATTGGAAGACCATTGCCGCGGTCGCCGCAACGTGGGCGACAACGCTGCCGTTGGCGGCGGTTCTGGGTGCCAGTCTCTACCGGATGTCAATATCTTTCGCATACTGAGCGACTCAACGATTGGAAATCGAAGATCGAGGCCAGCGGCTTTCGCGGATCAGTACTATCCGTTCTGTCTCGATGCACGGCTCATAACGCGAACTGCCGAAAGGCTTTATAACCTACTGCGGCGGTTTACCTGAATGTTCGTGTAAGAACGGGTTGCCGAATTGCGACAAACTTACGTTGTCCATGTGGTATTCGGAAAGGAGAGATGATGAGCCTTGCTCAGTCCAGTGTGTTTCAGGCGCTCGAAGATACGCAATCCTTCAACCGCTGCGTGGAAGACGCAATTGGGGAGAATCTGACAGGGCTTACCCTCGATACCGTCCAGGTGAATATCGGCCTGAAATGCAATCTCGCCTGTCGGCACTGTCACGTCGTTTCCTCTCCGAAGCGCAAGGAAGAGATGTCCTGGGAAACCATGCAAGCCGTGTTGCGTGCCGCGCAACTGGCCGGCGCGCATACCCTGGACATTACCGGCGGTGCGCCCGAGATGCACCCCGATTTCCGCGAGTTTGTCGATGTCGCCATTGTGCAGGGTTTGCACGTCATGGTACGAACGAATCTGACCATCCTTCTGCAGCCCGGATATGAGGGACTTCCCGCCTTCTTCGCGGATCGGGCGATACATCTTGTTGCATCTTTACCATGCTATCTGCCGAACAACGTCGACAAACAACGAGGGCGGCATGTTTACAAAGACAGCATTACGGCGATTCAGCGGCTCAATCAACTGGGATACGGTCGAGATTCCGCCAAAGTGCTTGACCTCGTCTGTAACCCCGGTGGACCAAGCCTGCCCCCAAACGAACGCGAACTGGAGGAAGCCTACCGGCGCGCGCTTCATGGCGAGTTTGGAATTCATTTCAACAAACTCCACGCGATTACAAACATTGCCATCGGCCGGTTTCTGCACGATCTGGCCCGAGCGGGAAAAATTGCCGAATACCAGTGGTTGCTTCGTGAGTCATTCAATCCGGCGACGCTCGAGGGTCTGATGTGCCGCCATCAACTCCACGTCGGCTGGGACGGAACGATGTACGACTGCGATTTCAATTCTGCGCTGCATCTTGCGGCGGCCGGTGGCTGGAAGGTGCAGGATTTCGATCCGGTGAAATTTCGTCAACGCCGAATTGTCACTGGCGAACACTGTTTTGCCTGTACGGCCGGATGCGGCTCGTCTTGTGGCGGCGCGCTGACATAAAGAGTATTGTCGAACATTGAACCTCTAATCCGAACAGTTGAGTGTTGGCAATTATGAACGCACAAACGAACGACATTCGAGGAAGCAAGGAAACGAGGTCAGATACAGCGTGTGATTACCCTGGCAGTTCCTTCCGTGCCGCGATATGGGTGAAGCGAGTTTCGCTGGTTGTAATCGTCTTGGGCATGTTGTTGCTTGTCCGAATCCTGCCGACCGGTAACGCCATCCAGGCCGTGGTTGGCTGGGTCGAACAACTGGGTGTGTTTGCCCCCTTCGCATTCGTAGGGACATATTTGGTTGTAACGGTGTTCATGTTGCCTGCTTGGCCGCTATCGGTGGCCGCGGGAGCGCTGTTTGGCCTCTTTGCGGGGACTGCAGCAGTAGCGACCGGCGCTACACTTGGGATGGCCGCCACATTCCTTATTGGACGTTACCTGGCCCGTCCCGCGGTCGAGCGCAAGTTTCGGCAATATCCGCGTTTCACCGCCATTGACCGAGCAGTAGGCGAAGGTGGATGGAAAATCGTTGCCCTGCTTCGGCTCTCACCTGCCGTGCCATTCAATTTGCAGAATTATCTCTACGGGTTGACCGCCATCCGTTTATGGCCGTGCATTCTCGCCAGTGCCGTCGCGATTCTGCCTGGCACCTTCATGTATGTCTACCTCGGCTATGCGGGCCACGCGGGCCTCAGCGCGGTGAGTGCGGCGCAATCCGAACGCGGCATGGGCCAATGGGCGCTCTTGGTTATCGGATTATTGGCGACAATCGTGGTAACGATCTACGTCACCAAGCTCGCCCGCAGGGCGATACAGGAACAGACCCAAGTGGATGCACCGTCTGTCCTGCCAGACACCAAGCCGGACACTGAAAGCCGCGCGCCCATGAACCCCTGGCTAGGCGCCGGGGCCGCGGCAACTGCGGCTGTCGTGGTCATAGTTGCGGTTGGGTGCGCTCAATTCAGGTCTTCCTTGCTCGCTCGCTTCTTCGGCCCCCCCACCGTTTCAATGAACGAAGCCTATGCGGCCAAGGTGGAAGGCCCACATTTCGACCACGCACCGTTCGACGGGATTCTCAGGAAATACGTCAACGATAAGGGCGGTGTCGATTACGCGGGTTTGAGAGCTAATCCAGAACCATTGCGCGAGTACGTCGCATCCTTGGCGGGCGCGCCTTTCGCGGAACTGGGCCGGGATGAGAAACTCGCGTTGCTCATTAATGCGTACAATAGTTTTACGCTAGAATTGATCGTCGATTGGCCGGACAAGGATATTCGCTCGATCCAGGACATTCCGTCCGACAAGCGATGGGATGACAAGCGATGGAAAATCGGCGGGAATGTATGGAGCCTGAACCAAATCGAGCATGATCAGATTCGACCGAATTTCCGGGAACCAAACGTTCACTGGGCGCTTGTGTGCGCCGCCGTCGGGTGCCCACCACTTCGCGCTGAAGCGTACACGTCCGCCCATATCGAGGACCAGCTTGAGGACCAGGCTCGTATCGTCCATACAAACGGCTCCCGTTGGTTTCAGTTTGAAACCGAGGCTCGACTCCTCCGCCTTACCTCGCTTTACAAATGGTATGGGAGCGACTTCAAGCAAGTGGCTGGAGATGTGTTGGACTACGCGGCAAGGTACTCACCCGAATTGGCGAAAGTCATCAAGGCCGGCCAGCGTCCGAACATCGAGTGGCTGGACTACGATTGGGCGCTGAACAGTCAGGAGAACCTGAATTGAAGGAGATGACTTCCGCGACGACGACTGAAAATGGGTTTACCCCAGCGTTGTCTGCGCTGCAACCCTTCGATATACACAATCAAGAGTTGCAGGGATATGTGCATCCGCCCAATTGGCGGAATCCTACTCCCTCGGGCCGTTACAACCTCGTCGTGATCGGCGCGGGCCCGGCCGGACTGGTCGCCGCGGGGGGCGCGGCCGGACTCGGCGCAAAGGTGGCCCTCATTGAGAGAAGTCTTATGGGCGGGGACTGTCTAAATGTCGGTTGTGTCCCCAGCAAGGCCCTGATCCGGTGTGCGCGCGCGGTTGCCGACTTAAGGGGCGCCGCGGAGTGTGGAGTTACGCTCCTCGGGCAACCACAAGTAGATTTTGCCGCCGTGATGGAGCGTATGCGCCGCATTCGAGCTGGCCTCGGTGTACACGACTCACTGGCGCGCTTCACAGAGCTGGGTGTTGACGTCTATCTGGGCGACGCCATGTTCACCAGCCGCGGCACGCTCAGTGTTAAAGGGCAAACCATCAAGTTTTCCAGGGCCCTGATTTCCACCGGATCCCGCGCAATTGCGCCGCCGATCGACGGCTTGGAAGAGGCGGGCTACCTGTCCAACGAGACAGTCTTCTCTCTCACGGAGTTGCCCGCGCGATTGGCGGTGATCGGCGCTGGGCCGATCGGTTGCGAGATGGCCCAGGTGTTTGCACGGTTGGGATCAAAGGTAACACTGGTCGAGGCGGCCCCACACATACTGCCCAGGGAAGATGCCGGCGCGGCCCAAATTGTGGAGTCCGCCATGACTCGCGACGGCGTCAAGATAATCTGCGGGGGGAAAGCGGTCAATATTCACACCGCAGGGCGCGAGAAGATTCTTCATCTGAACTGTGGAGGCGAGGAGCACGAGGTGCGCGTAGACCACATTCTGATTGGGGTAGGCCGTGCTCCGAACGTCGAGACACTCAACTTGGATGCCGCGGCCGTCGAATATGACACAAAACGGGGTGTGCATGTGAATGACTACCTGCAAACGAGTAATCCAAGCATTTACGCTGCTGGTGATGCCGCTTCGGTATACAAGTTCACCCACGCGGCGGATGCGATGGCGCGCATCGTCATTCGAAACGCGCTGTTTTTCGGGCGTGACACGGCAAGTTCCCTGGTCATTCCGTGGTGCACCTATACCGACCCGGAAGTCGCGCATGTCGGGTTGAGCGAACAGGACGCTGAAAAGTGCGGTCTGGCAATCCAAACGATTGCGGTCCCCTTGAGCATTGTGGATCGGGCGATAGTTGATGGAGAAGGAGAAGGCTTTCTGCGTTTACATCTGAAGAAAGGGTCCGACCGTATTCTGGGCGCCACCCTTGTCGCTCGCCACGCGGGAGACATGATTTCAGAGATTACCGTAATGATGACGGCGGGAAAAGGACTCTCCGCGCTGGCCAAGACGATTCACCCCTATCCAACGCAGGCGGAGGTAATCAAGAAGGCGGCCGATGCCTACAACCGGCAAAAGCTGACCCCCACCGTAAAGAAGGTATTCCAGGCGCTGCTGGCGTGGCGGCGTTAAGCAGTGTGGCCATTGATGCAACAACAAGAAGAAGAAAGGAACACACGATGAAAATGAGAGCACTAATCGGATCAGTGCTTGCCGTACTACTCCTGCTGACCGTGGTAACGGGATGCCAGGGTCAGGGCGGCACAACGAAGACAGAGTCAGGTTCAGCGCCCAAACAGACAGAGTCCGTTTCGCCAGCCGAACAGGCAGAGCCGGGCTCGGCACCCAAACAGGCAGAACCAGGATCAGCGCCAAAACAGGCCGAACCGGGCTCCGGCACACGATAGCAATCTCGTGACTCAACGAAGGCCAAGGGGAATCTGAGTGCATTGCGCTGTCCGGGGCCAAGCCCCCGAACCACAATGCGAGCGAATCAAAACTATGCGGAGCACTCCAACCGAGCAGCGGCTGACACCATGGGGATGGTCCCTGACAGGGGCCATCCTCATCCTCCTGCACGTGGGACTGCTGTCGATCTCGACATGGTTCCAATACGGACAGGCTGTGGTTGATCGCCCTGTTGGCCTGATGACTGGCCTCATGATAGTTTCCGGACTCGTGTACTTGAGCGCTGTCTGGCAGCTGAAGCGGCCTTTCTTCGGCGATCCACGCTGGTGGGCAGGAATGCTCGCCGCGGGTCTTCTGATGCGTCTCGCGATGATGCCTTCCGCGCCCATGATGAATGATGATTTCTACCGCTACCTGTGGGACGGCGCGCTGGTTGCTCACGGCCACTCCCCCTACGCATATGCTCCGCAAGAGATCGTTGCGGGTAGCGCCACAAAGAAGATCGGCGATCTGGGGGATGCGAACGCCGAAGTCATAGAACGCATCAATCATCCCTGGTTGCGCACCATATACCCCCCTATCGCCCAGGCGGCATTCGGAATGGCTCATATCATCGCCCCAGGGCGAATCCTGGGATTACGCCTCGTATGGCTGTGCGCTGATGCGTTGACCTTGGTATTGTTGGCGTCTTTACTCAAATCCCTCGGGCTGCCGCGTCATTTCTTGCTGATCTATTGGTGGAACCCGCTCCTAATTAAGGAAGTCTACAATTCCACCCATATGGAGGCGCTGATTCTGCCCTTTGTGGCCGGTGCATTGCTGCTGGCTGTACGCAACCGAAATCGTGCGAGTACGGTACTCCTTGCCCTCGGGGTCGGCGCAAAGCTTTGGCCGGTGTTGCTGCTGCCCGCGTTGATTCGACGGTCGAACCTGAGCTATCGCCAGGGTATGGCAGTAGGCGCAACGTTTGTCGCTGTCTCATGTGCCGTGACCGCGCCTCTACTCACGAGGGCGCTCGACAGTTCATCGGGGCTCCGGGCGTACGCGAGTCACTGGGAAATGAACGACTCGCTTTACACGCTGCTCCATGCGGCAGGCGCCATGCTCACCCCGGAGAATCCGCACACGGCGGCGCGCGCCATTGTTGGTATATTGCTGGCCGGTTGGATAGCCTGGCTCTGCCGGACTCCCGCGGAAACTGGCCGGCAATTGTGCGCGCGAGCCCTGTGGTCCGTGGCTGCTCTTTTCCTGCTGGGCCCAACCCAGTTTCCGTGGTACTGGATCTGGCTACTGCCTCTCCTGGTCGTGAGTCCATCGCCCGCACTGCTCCTACTCACAGCAACGTTGCCACTCTACTATCTCCGATTTCCCATGCATGAGCTCGGTTATGTCTCGTGGTTCGATTTTGGTCTTGTATGGATTCAATTTGGTCCATCGCTGGTTCTGCTGGCGTGGGAAGCATGGCGCAGATTCGCTATCGACGCCGCGCCTCACACCAAGGCGCTTGCCATCCATGAAATCTAAAATGAGCATTGCCGTGGTCATACCGTCCTTGAACGAGGCGGCAGCCATCGGCCACGTCCTCGATGCCGTGCCGCCTTGGGTCGATGCCATCGTGGTCGTTGACAACGGTTCGACGGATGGTACGGCCGTGGTAGCGCGCCAGCATGGCGCCTCGGTAGTATTCGAACCCCGGCGCGGATACGGCGCCGCCTGCCTGCGAGGACTCAGCGCGGTGGAGCGTCCGGACATCGTCGTATTTTTGGACGCGGACAACAGCGACGATCCGAGTGAGATGGCAAGCTTGATCGAACCCATCGCAGGGGGTGAGGCAGACCTTGTAATCGGGTCTCGCGCGCTCGGCCAAGCCGACCCAGGATCGCTCACGTGGCCTCAACGTTCTGGAAATGCCCTCGCTAGCGCGCTCATGCGCCGCATTTGGAAGCAAACCTGCACAGACCTCGGGCCCTTTCGCGCGATTCGCTTCAGCGCACTGCTCGATCTCGGCATGAACGATCTCGGTTATGGATGGACGGTTCAGATGCAGGCCCGGGCGTTTCGCCGCGGACTGCGCGTTGTCGAAGTGCCCGTCCATTGCCGCAAACGCATCGGCCGATCAAAGATTTCGGGGACAGTACGCGGTGTCGTGGGCGCCGGAACAAAGATTCTGAGCACAATTGCCTGTGAGGCACTCGCCCGGTCCAGGGAAACACGAGCGCGGCGGTGTCTCCTGGTGTTCACGCGATACCCCGAGCCGGGCGTCACCAAAACACGGATGATCCCAGTGTTGGGCGCTGAGGGCGCCGCACAGCTGCAGCGCGATATGACGAACCGAACGCTATCGGAGGCCCGCCGGTGGCGCCGCTGCGCGGCTGACGCGATTGTCGTGCCCTTTACCGGAGGCACTCAATATGCTATGTGCGAGGCCTTTGGCTACGACCTTGCTTACATGCCACAGGGTGAAGGTTCACTGGGAGACCGATTGTATCGGGCATTCCAACGCGCTCACGACGAAGGATTCCGAGAGATCGTCGCCATTGGGGCGGATTGTCCGTCTGTTGATGCAGCCGTATTGAATCATGCTTTCGACTCCTTGAATGCACACGACGTTGTGGTTGGCCCCGCCACCGATGGAGGCTATTACCTCGTCGGAATGCACTCTCCGCAGCCCGAAATGTTCCAGGGTATCTCTTGGGGTACGCCGCACGTGTTGGAGCAATCCCTGATCAATTTCGAGCGTCTGGGCCTCCGGATTTCCCAACTCGAAACACGGCCGGATGTGGACGAACCCGCCGACTTGGTCGTGTGGGAAGAGGCACGAAACAGGACGGCAGTCAATCCGCCAATCAAACCACGCTTATCGATAGTTGTCCCCACATTGAACGAAGAAGCATGTCTGTACGAGACGCTCTCCTCGATCGGCGAACAGCCGGATGTTGAAATTATCGTGGTGGACGGAGGCAGCGTCGACCGCACATGCGCGATTGCCGGTGCTTGCGGTGCGCGGGTTGTGCGGTCCGCGCCGGGCCGCGCCATTCAGATGAACGCAGGCGCCGCAGTGGCGAGTGGCGACATCTTGCTTTTCCTGCATGCCGATACACGACTGCCTTTCGGCTTCTTCCAGCAAGTCGAGGCGTGTCTGGACGTGGCAGGCACTTCCGCAGGCGCTTTCCGTTTCGCAGTAGACGACTCATGCGCTTCTCTCCGCCTCATCGAAATCGGGGCCAATTGGCGGTCAACTAAGCTGCAGTTTCCATTCGGCGATCAGGCCATATTTCTATGTCGTGAAACTTTCCAGAAAGTCGGTGGCTTTCGGGATTTGCCGACGATGGAAGACTATGACCTGGTGCAACGCCTTCGAAAAATGGGGCGAGTCACAATTGCCTCGTCCGCGGTCATCACTTCCGCGCGCCGCTGGCTCAAGCGAGGCGTGTGGCGCACCACATTCAATCATCTGCTGATGATACTTGGTTGGAACCTCGGAATAAGTCCACCTAGGCTTGCCCGCTGGCGTGCCGACGCGGACGAACCGAGGTGTCCTGCCGCAGTCAGAATTGGTGGTCAAAACCAGGCGTTAAAAGAAGGGCCGCCAGCACCTCACGGCCACGACACCGACATTCCAGAACGCGCAAAGGGACAGTCATGAGCGACAACGCATCAAGTGACCTACCCTAAGAGAGTGTTGAGGAACGAGACGAGGAAGCACGTCCGAACATGTCTCGACCAAGTACTGTACGGAAGATTGCATTTCTCACAACGCTCGCATTGGTTGTCGCGCTGTGGGGCCTCGTTCGCCTCCAGCAGCGGAATCTGGAAGTGGATGCGGCGCCATTCGTTGAAAAAGCCGTGCAGGAGAATGTGGAATCCGGCCTCGACGTGGTTTCAAGGCTTAGCGTGAGCCGGGATGCTTTGTTCTTCGGCACTCCACGCGCCAAAGTCGAGGTGTTTGTCCGCGATACCGACCAACCGCCGAGTGCCGGGATCAGAGGTATCGAATATCACTACGCCTTTGAAAATGGCGAATGGCTTTTTAAGGACAGCGGAAGTTGCACCAGCGAGGAATGCACTATCCGTGGCCGGGAGGCGTTTCAACAACATTGAAGACTCCTCTGTTTAGCCAACTTTGCCACGGCCTTGTGCTCCTGCGGGAGTACGTCGTTGGCCGCTCGATATTCTGGGGATCAGACGGCGCTTTCACCGCGTCTTTTAGGAAGTGGACCCGCTGGCCACTTACCTACCTGATGAAAGACCTGGATAAGAAGTTCGGCGCTGCCCCCGCAGCCTGAGCGATCTACGTCTTTCCGGTAAATTCGTCCTGGCGAGCCGCAAGCCATTCGAGCTTGCGGCTCGCCGGGAGGTTGCGTGTGCAAACGAAAGCGAATCACGATGACGATTTCTCGACTTGGACAGCCCAATCTCGGTCTAGGCGTTGGCCTCCGATCCGTTCACTTCGCCCATATCCTGGAGCATTGGCCGAAAGTAGACTGGTTTGAGGTGATAAGCGAAAACTTCATGGACTCTCAGGGACGCCCCCGCTACGTCCTCGAGCAGATCGCGGAACGCTATCCCATCGTAATGCACGGCGCACCCTTGGCGAAGAAGCATTCAGGGCCTTTGCCTTTGGCTACCTGCAGAAATACCCCTCACGTTCCTATACTCTGGGAAAGTTGGGGGAACAGTTTCCGCAGTATCTCGCGGAAACGCGATCTGGTAATGACGAAGCAGGCTCCTCTGTCGGCCAAGGGACCCCGAGCTGGCCAGTTTTCTTGATAGACCTTGCCAGGTTGGAGTGGGCCATTGCTGAAGTATTCGACGGACCAGGAATAGAGAGAACCGCCATACTTACCGCGGAACGTCTGAGGGGCGTTATGCCAAACGAATGGCCGTCGGTGCGGTTGCAGACCGTCCCCTGCCTTCGCCTCTTGGCATTGCAGTTTCCTTTGAACGAATACTACTCCGCAGCCAGACAGAGCCCGGCAGAATCCGCAATCCCACTGCCTTCCCCCGGTGATTCCTACATCGCTGTCTCACGGCGCGCATACATAGTGCGACGCCATGACCTGACGCACACACAATACGTTGTCCTCGATGCACTTCACCGGGGGCAAACCCTGGGTGACGCTGTCACTTTGGCAGCCTTATCCGAAGATCCTGACGATGAAGCGCTAAGCAGCCATTTGCAGGAATGGTTCCGCGAATGGACGCAGCATCAGTTTTTCGAGGCAGTTTTGTTGCCATAAGCGACCCCGCCCGGATTCTCGAAGCCTCACGCGTCGGCCACTCGCGCGTTTCTGCAACTTACCTTTCGCGGCCAATCCAGATCTTTGGGTTATGACCCCAACGGCTGCCCGGCATAGCAATAGATTCATCCAATTTTGCCAATATGCTTTCCCCGTCCACATTTATGTATTGTCTCTCCACTTTTTTCATTGGAAAGACTGTGGCCGAGCACTTCGGCGCAGTTCGGGCTGGCGCTCACGATGTCCGTCTTGCCAATCAGTTCTACCCTCCAGGCTGGCCTTCGTCTATTTCGGGTCGCCGATGACACCCAGACTATGTATCCAAAGATCCTTTCTCTGCGTTCTTCGTGTCCTCGGTGCACTCCGCAATTCGATAGCTGACCTTTCCAATCACCCAGGGCTATTGCTCGTGCCGGAGCTTGGGTCTGGGGGGGCCATCGTATGGTTTGGCGCCAAGCTGGAGGCCGCGTTTCTCTACAGTCAGCAAGTTTGGATCGGTGGTGGCCGGGGGCTGGATGAATCCGTAGTAGCGGCCCATCCAATAGGCGTCCAGGTAGCTGGAGGGATCGATGATGGCGTAGTCGCCGCCGCCGTCCAACTCGAGCGGATCGCGGTCCCAACGGCGCACGCCTTGC
Source organism: Candidatus Hydrogenedentota bacterium (assembly GCA_016182645.1). Classification (GTDB taxonomy): domain Bacteria; phylum Hydrogenedentota; class Hydrogenedentia; order Hydrogenedentales; family JACPGD01; genus JACPGD01. Next base: position 13,821 of record JACPGD010000016.1, read on the forward strand.
TCGCGTGGCCCCAGGGCCCTGATGTCGCTCACGTAATTCGTGTAGCCCTTGGGCACTCGCAGGTCGTGGCGGTGCGAATTGGTGAAACGGTAGTTGATGCACTCGAGCGGGTAGTCGCGCAGGTGCTGGACGGCCTCCTCGTTTTGGCAGTCGCTTCCCGTCAAGGCGCCGTAGATATAGTTGAACCAGGTCTGGTTCTCGAAACGCTTGGCTTCCCAGCCCCGCTGCAGGCTCCGCATGTACATCGCGCGCAGGCGCGGGTCCGTCTCATAATTCAGCAAGGGGAAATAGCCGAGGAAGGCCAGACGATCGTCAAAATGGGTGTAGTACGGAAACACCATCTTGGTGCGCAATGTGTTTTCGGGGTATCCCCACTCGAGCAGTTGCTCCTTCGCTTTCCGGTATTTCTCGGTGTCCCCGACGATGTGCTGCGCAGTAGCAATAATGTTGAGCGCCTGGGCGGAATTCAGACCTCGTTCATCCGTATGTTCCGGACTATAAACGAATTCCGGCTCCCAGCGGGCCCACACGGTCGGTTTACCGTCCAGATCGCGCAGCACCCAGCCGTTGTCGATAATGTGGTCCGTCATCCGCTGCACGTGTTCGCTAACGAGCGCCTTCTCCTCACCCTCAGCCACGAGATCGTAGAGAATGGACATCGTATAGTACTGGGACGCAACCTCGTCGCTGGACGTGTCCCCTTTCCATTTCCAGCGGCCGTCTTCCGTCAGGTTCCATTCGGAAGGCCTGCCGGCGGAGCCGGTTGCGGCCAGGTTGGCCTCTTCCCCCACGGCGTAAATCGCCCGGGCCGGGAACCCGTCAATCGGGGTGATCTCCTCGCTCCACTTCACGGTCTTGAATACGTCGATGGCTTCCGCCCGCACGCTCGGATCACCCGTAACGGCATACTCAAAGCACAAGGCGTCCAGATAGTGGCAGATCCAACCCACGTCGTTGTCGCTGAGGAAGCGGATGTACCGTCCATCGTCAGCAAGGTTCAGCGTGCTGATGAACCCCAGGCGCCTCATCCCCCACTCGTCCATCCAGCGCTTGTACCAGGCGGCTTTCTTCTGCAACGTGTACGGCTCGTAGGAGATGATTCCCAGGCCGCCGTCCGTCGCGATATAGGCCGCGTTGCTGCCGCAGGCAATGGCATTCACTTTCTCGTGGGGGAGCCAACGGTCACAGCCGAAGTAGTGGAAATCGCCGTTCGTGACGCGGATGGCGCCGCGCATGGTCCCCACCCAATAATCGCCGGCGAAACCCTCGGCCACGCAAGTGGTGTCTTCGTAGCACAAGCCGTCCGCGCCGGTCATCGTGTTCCAACTCATACCGCGCAGCACGGACAAGCCCTTGTCCGTCGGCGCCAACAGCCGGCTGCCCAAGGCCAACAGATCGCGGGTGACCGATGCCCGGGGCAAGTGCCCCCAGTCCTGGACGTCGCCGTAATCGATCTGGCCGTCGTGCAGAAAACCCAGACGGTCGGCGTGCCGCACGTAGATGCTTTCGCTGTAGGAGGCGATACCCAGAATGGGCAGCGATGCCTGGTTCTCATGGATTGGTTTGAGGTCCTGGCCTTCGAGCCGGTACACCGTTCGCTCGGACGCCACCACGACATTCCCAAGATGGAGACAAACGTCCACGTAAGGTCCGGAGGCCACCTTCGTCCACTCCGTTCCCGCGTACCGCCACAGTCCTTTCGGCCCTGCCGCCCAAAGGACGCCGGCCAACACGCGCAGGCGCAGGACCGCCGAGCGCGGTCCGCCCGCGTCGACAAGCTTACCCGCCTCGACACGGTACACCCCGTCGCGGTCACTCGTATAGACGGTGTCATTCAGCACCGCGACCGCGAGCAGCGGGTGGTCGGTGGTGATCCGGCTGCTGACCTCTTGCAGATACACCTCGTCCACGATTGGCTTCCAATGCGGATTCCCTGGAATGGGGAGACCGGCAGTGGCGATAGCGGAAATCCAGGGAAGAACCATGATAAGCGCGGTGGAACTTAATGATCGATGCATCGAAATGGTCCCCTCTCCGTTCGTAATGTCTGCACCCTTAAAGCGCCTCACGTAGATTACCCCTGCCCAACATTTGTGTTCGATCCAGGCAAGTTTATCCCTGATTCCCACCAGTTTCCACCAGAGCGTTGAGGAGTGCTCAAACACTCTTGGATTCCCACCTTCGCGGAAATGACGATGGGCGCTAGAATATGCCAGAATCCCGTCATTGCCGCGCCACAGGTGCCTGTCTGCTTTGGAGTCAATCGACAGCCCCGAAGCCCGGAATCCAGAAGCGCCGGTGAGGACGCCTATACCCAACACGAATGGAGGGAGACAAGAGACATGCGGTCTTCACTACGCATTGGACGGCGCCCAAGACAACTGGCACTGTTCGTCCTCATCCTGATCTGCGCGGGCATTGCCTGGCCCGACGAACTCCAGAAACCTGAACCGGGCAAGAAGATCCACGTGTTTCTCTTTGCGGGGCAGTCGAATATGGAGGGCCGCGCAGATGGAAGAAGCCTGACGGACATGGACAGGAAGCGGCTGGAAAACGCCCAAACGCGGATCCAGTTCGCCTTTAACCGCGAGCCCGTTCGGCCATTGGACGTCGTTGAACCCTCTGAGGAGATCCGCGAGATCTACCAGATCGATCGCCTGTTTGGTCCCGAATTGTTTTTCGGGCTTGCACTCGCGGAAGCGTGGCCAGGCGAGAGGATGCTCTTCATCAAGCGTACTGCCGGCGGTACGTCACTGTACGGTTGCTGGAACCCGGATTGGAGCGAGGTCAAGGCCGCCGTCATGGAGGAAGAGAAAGAGCCGAAGTTGTACGATGAATTCACAGCTTATGTGAAACAAGTGCTCTCCGGGTACGCGCCCGCGGACTACGAGATCCGCGCGATGCTCTGGGTACAGGGTGAAAGCGACAGCCACACCGCGGCCGCCGCGGAAGCCTACGGCGATAACCTGCGGAATCTGATCAGCCGAGTCCGCGTGGATCTCGGACCAGAGACCCTGCCCTTCCTGCTGCTGCAAGTGGGTAAGGGAAAGGTCGTGGAGGGGATGCAGCAGACCGCGCAAGCCGTGGCCAAAGTGTCGTTGATCCCGCAAAATCAAGCCCCCGATTCCCCGGA
>JACPGD010000365.1 GCA_016182645.1 Candidatus Hydrogenedentota bacterium
AGGGTGAGGGCGAGGGTGAGGGCGAGGGTGAAGGCGAAGGCGAAGGCGAGGGTGAAGGACCGGTTGTATTTGTGAACAAGGCCAATACCTCCGGCACCGAGGATGGGGAATCCTGGGCCACGGCCTTCACAAGGCTCCAGCCGGGTATCAACCGCGCTTCGGTCCTCGGCGGCGGCGAGGTCTGGGTGGCCTTGGGCAACTACAACGAGGATCGGTCATTCAACGGCGGTGCGCTCCAGTTGCGTCCCAACGTTGCGGTCTACGGCGGATTCGCCGGCACGGAGACGCGGCGCAGCCGGCGCGATTTCAGCACCAACCTGACCATCATTAACGGCATCGTCTCCAATGGCGGCAGCCCCGCGGCCCACGTGGTCAACGGCTTTAACGATGCGCGCCTGGACGGCTTCATCATTCGCGGCGGCCGCGGCGACGCAGGGGCGGGCATGACGAATGTTGGGGCCTCCCCAACCGTGGCCAATTGCACCTTCTTCGACAACCGGGCCACTAGCTTCGGCGGCGGGATGTACAACCTGGCCGGGGCCGCGCCCACGATTATCAGTTGCCGCTTCGACCGCAACACGGCGGGCCTGGGCGGCGGCGGGATGGCGAACCTGGAGGCCAGCCCGTTGATTCAGGAGTCGATCTTCGTGCGCAATTCCTCCCCGCAGCAGGGTGGGGGCATGTTGAACAACCTGGCGCCGGGCGTGCACCTCGAGGGATGTCTGTTCCTGGAGAATACCGCGGGCATTTTCGGTGCGGGCTTGTATAACATCGATAGCGCCATGACCGTCGACCGGACCCGTTTTGTGCGCAACAATTCGGTCGAGTTCGGGGCGGCCATTGCCAATGAAAACAGCCCCATGCTCTTGCGCAGTTCAATGCTGGTCCAGAACGAATCGACGGTACATGGCGGCGCGTTGTACAACAAGAACAGTTCCATCTCGATCATTGGCACGACCGTGGCCGACAACACGGCCCCGTTCCGCGGCGCGGGCATGTTCATCATCGAAGGCTCGCAGCCCCAAATCATCAACTCGATCTTCTGGAACAACACGCCGGAAGAAATCGGCGCGACGGACTCGAGCCGGATCTTCCCCTTGTTTTCCGACATCCGCGGCATTTCGCCCAGCAGCGGGAACTTCAGCGCAGATCCATTGTTCCTGGACACGGCCATCACGAACTACCGGCTGAGCACGGGGTCTCCGTGTATCGACACGGGCATGAACGTGACGGCCTCGGAACAACAGGGGCTGGGCGTTGACTACCAGAACCAGCCGCGCGGCTTCGACGGCGATGGATTAGGCGCGGTCACGGCCGATGGCTCGGATTATGACATCGGCGGCGATGAATATATTGGCGAACCGGGCGAGGGAGAAGGCGAGGGCGAAGGTGAAGGCGAAGGAGAAGGAGAAGGCGAGGGAGAAGGAGAAGGAGAGGGCGAAGGTGAAGGCGAGGGCGAGGGTGAAGGGGAGGGCGAGGGCGAAGGCGAGGGCGAGGGTGAAGGAGAGGGCGAGGGTGAAGGAGAAGGTGAGGGCGAGGGTGAAGGCGAAGGTCCGGTGGTCTTTGTGAATAAGGCCAATACCTCTGGCACAGAGAACGGCGAAACTTGGGCGACCGCTTTCAACACTATCCAGGAAGGCGTTGACCGGGCGAGCGACATTGGCGGCGGCGAGGTGTGGGTGGCGGCGGCGAACTATGATGAAGCGCGCGAGAATGACGGCCCGCTCCAGTTGCGACCCGATGTCCGCGTATACGGCGGCTTCACCGGCGTGGAGGCGGCGCGCTCCGAACGCGATTTCACCGTGAACGTGACCACCATCAATGGCTCCCGCGCCAACGCGGGCAGTCCGGCGCAGCATGTGGTCATCGGCTTCGACGATGCGCGACTGGACGGGTTCACGGTCCGCGGCGGGCGTGGCAGCGCCGGGGCGGGCATGATCAATAACGGCGCGTCCCCGACGGTCGCCAATTGCACCTTCTTTGACAACACGGCCGACAGCTTCGGCGGCGGCATGTACAATCTGAACAATGCGGCCCCGCGCATCTTTGTTTGCCGCTTCATCTCGAATGGCGCGGGCTTGGGCGGCGGGGGTATGGCGAACCAACTTGCAAGCCCCCTTGTGGCGGACTGCAGTTTCTTGCGCAATTTCTCGACGCAGAAAGGCGGCGCGCTCTTCAACGAATCCGGCAGCGTTGTCACCATCGTCAATTGCCTCTTCCGTGATAATGACGCCGACGAGGAGGGCGGCGCGCTCTACAACACGAACGCCAACGTCACCATTGACCGGTCGCGCATCTCGGCCAACCATGCGGCCGTATTTGGCGCCGGGTTGTTCAACAGTACGAGCACGGTGGTCTTGCGCAGCACCCTGATCGTCCAGAATGTTTCGGACGTCCACGGCGGCGCATTGCTGAATCTCACTTCCTCGCCGAGGATTATTGGCTGCACCATCGCGGACAATACGTCGGCGGCGCGCGGCGCGGGGATGTTCAATCGCGAGAACTCTTTCCCCACGATTGTGGATTCCATCATCTTTAACAACACGCCGGAGAACATTGGCAATACGGATTCCAGCCGTATTAGCGCCTCTTTCTCGGACATCTTTGGTATTTCGACGAGCGATAACAATTTCAGCGCGGATCCGCTCTTCTTCAGTCCGTCGACGGGCAACTACCGCCTGAGCGAGACGTCGCCCTGCATCGATACCGGGCGGAATGTCACCACCGATGGTCTGGGCGGGCTCAATGTGGACTATGAGAATGATCGGCGCGGCTTCGATGGCGATGGACTGGGCCGTGTGACCGGCGACCGTTCCGACTACGATATCGGCGCCGACGAATTTACGGGCGAGCCGGGTGGCGAGGGCGAAGGCGAGGGCGAGGGCGAGGGCGAAGGCGAGGGCGAGGGCGAAGGGGAGGGTGAAGGCGAAGGCGAAGGCGAGGGAGAAGGGGAAGGTGAGGGTGAGGGCGAAGGTGAGGGTGAGGGCGAAGCCGTGTTTGTCGATAAGAACAACAGTTCCGGAACAGAAGACGGCACGAGTTGGGCCACGGCGTACACGAGCCTGCGTCCCGCACTCCAGTCGGCGGTCATCAATGAGGTCCCCGAGGTCTGGGTGGCTGAAGCGGTCTACGACGAAGTACGCACGAACGGCGGCACCCTGGTCTTGCGTCCAAACGTTGCCCTGTATGGCGGCTTTGCCGGTACTGAGACCTTGCGCAGCCAACGCGATGTTGCCGCCCACCCGACGATCATCGACGGGTCGCGCGCCAATGCGGGCAGCCCGGCGCCGCGCGTGGTGCAGGGGGCCGATGGCGCCCGCCTGGACGGCTTCACGGTCCGGGGCGGCCGCGGTTTCTCCGGCGCGGGCATGCTTAACTTCGAGACTTCACCCGAAGTGGCGAACTGCATCTTTGAAGACAACCAGGCCTCGGATTTTGGCGGCGCCATTTTCAACCTGGGCGGCGCCGCGCCGCATATCAGCCACTGCATCTTCCGCAACAACAGTTCGGACAACAGCGGTGGCGGCATTCTGAACCTTGAATCATCGCCGACGATTGAGGACTGCGCCTTCAGCGAGAACGCGGCCACGCTCGGCGGCGGCATCTTCAATAGCCTGTCTGAGGCGATCATCCGTGACTGCACGTTTGACGCGAATGAGGCGTCCAGCAGCGGCGGCGGCATCGCCAACCTCGAATCCAGCCCCGCCATCATCGGCTGCGTGTTCCGCGACAATACGGCGGTCGAATTCGGTGGCGGCGTCTTCAACAACGCATCCACGCCGACGGTGCGCAACTCGCGCTTTTATGCCAACGTCGCGCAGCGCAACGGCGGCGGGCTCTTCAGCCTTGGCCAGGCGGGAGAAGGCGCCAAACAGGCCGCACAGACCCTGGTGGTCAATTGCATCTTTGCCGAGAACCGGGCGGTGGAGTTCGGCGGCGGCCTCTACATCAACAATGCCAGCAGCCTGGTCGTAAACTCGACCATCTTTGACAACCTGGCGGCGGAAGCCGGCGGCGGCGTGAGCAACATCGAATCGAATTCGACGTTGGTGAATTGCATCGTGTGGGGCAACCGTGACGAAAATATCCATGAGGTGTCCAGCTTTGTCAGCGTCACCTACTCGGACGTGGAAGGCGGTTTTCCCGGCACGGGCAACCTCAACGTTGATCCGGCACTGGTCAACCCGGCGGAGCGTGACTTCCACCTCGGCGGTGGCTCCCCCGCTATTGACACCGGCCGCAATACCTCGGGCTCGAGCGACGGCATCGTAATCGACGACTTCGAGGGCGATCCGCGCGGCCAGGACGGTGATGGGAACGGCGCGGCCACGGGCGACCGCTCGGATTACGACATGGGCGCGGATGAGGCCCCCGGCGAAGGTGAGGGCGAAGGCGAAGGTGAAGGTGAGGTGAAGGTGAAGGTGAGGGCGAAGGAGAAGGCGAAGGTGAGGGCGAAGGAGAAGGCGAATGCGCGCTCGAAACCTTTGGCATCGTGGCGCCCGCGGACGAAGCCACGCTGCTCGTGCCTGCGGGAGCGGCCCCCGTCCCCTATGTGGTCGCGACAGAAACAAACTGTCCGGACGATATTGCTTCCGTCGCCTTTGCACTGGACGGCGGCGCGCTCGATGGCGACACGACGCCACCGTTCACGACGGTCATCGACGACCTCCGCGCCTTGTCCCAGGACGAGCATACTCTCGCGGCCACGGCCACCGGCTTGGGCGCGGGGCTGGCCTCGAGTGAGGACACGGTGTCGTTTAACCTGGATGAAGCGCCCGCCAATACTGATTCCAACCTGAATGGCATCCCGGACGATCCCTTCGATGCGTTGCCGGTCGATCGCGATACCTGGCTGAGCACTATCGAGGTCTCCCCAGGGGCCAACCTGATGTCTCAGGTCACGGCTTGGAACAACTCCGCGGGCGGCCCCATCGTGGCGGCGCTGTTGAATCCGGACGAGCCAGGCCAGCGCGTGACCGTGAGCGTTCCCGCGGGTGTCCTCGAGGAGGACGAGATTGGCGTGCTGATCGTCCAGTGGGCGCCCACGCTGGTTGCCCTCTTGGGCGCGGACGGTGTGCTGCTGCAACCCGAGCCCGGCGACGGTCTCGTGGATGGCGGCCAGTACGTCGAGATCAGCATCATCGTTTCCCAGGATGGCGGCGTCACGTTCTCTGAGATCGACAACGCGCGCCTCGTGGACAACCCGGTCCACATCGCGATGGAAGGGCTGCAGCCGCCCAGTGCGAGCGCGAACGTCCACCTGCATAGCCACGGCACCAACGTCGGCAGCGACCCGGTCACGGGCATCGAGATCAACGTGGTCATTGGACCGTGGGGCGTCGGCAGCATTGGCAACGAAACGCTCGAAGACGACGTCCTCGAGGCAGATGTCTTCGCGCTGAGCACGTTTGCCCCCTACCTGGTCTCCGAGAATGAACCCGTGCTCTCGGTGACGCCGCCACAACTGCTCTTTGGCATCGTCGAAACGGGCAAGAATGCGACTAAGAAGTTCGTAGTGCGCAATACGGGCGGCGGCCAGCTCATCGGTGAAGCGACAGTGGACGCGCCGTTCAGCATTGTGTCCGGGGCGTCGTATGACCTGGCCAGCGGCGAAACCCAGGAGGTCTCGGTCCGCTTCGCCCCCGTGGACAACGGGTTCTACTTCGAGACCGTGCAGTTCACCGGCGCGGGCGGCGCCCAGAGACCCGTCAGCGGCACGGGGACCGATATCCATAAGCCGTTCCGCATCTTCGGCTGTGACGCCGAAGGCAGCGGGGCCAGCCTCGGCACTGCCGTGGGTAACCTCCTGTTGACGCTTGGGCTATTCATGGTCCTCTTGCTCACCAGCCGTAAGCGAGTTGCAAGGTAGTTCCTGAATACAACACGGCGGGCCTGGCCGCTCTGGCCAGGCCCGCCGCAAATCTTCCACGGCGAATGGTTCGTTTGCTTCCGAACCAGTCAATTACGCCCGATAGGCTTCCCGCCGGTGACGAACTCGAACAATGATTATTAAGACTTGCCTGTCTAGCAGTCTGTAAACGACGCGATAGTCACCAACACGCAACCGATATGCATCCTCTTCGCCAGAAAGTTTTCGAATCCCGCTTGGGCGTGGATTGGCCGCAAGAGCGTTGATTTTCGAGACAATCCGCGATTGGAGTTGACGCGGCAAGCTGCGGAATTCGCGTTTCGCGGCAGGATCCCATTCAATCTGGTAGGAGCCCATCACGTCTCAATTCTTCAAGAACAACCGAATGCGGGATCGCGGGCTTCTTGCCGCGGCGTGCGATCTCCGCGATATCGTCCAGGTCTTCCAGAAACTCCTGAAGCTCTTCGAATTGCTCCAGCGAAATGATGACGGCGGTTCGTTTTCCATCAGTATCAGTAATATACTGAGGTGTTAAATTAGTTTCTTTCATCATGCCTCTCCAACGGCCCTTGGGACTCTTACAGGGGCTTGTCCTCAAAGATAACACAATTCCGCCGCGGGCCCGCCAGAATTTGTGCACATGATGTGCGTCGTGCGCGGCCGCCATGTGCTTTTTCCCAATCATGCGGAGGCATCTGACAAAGCAAGATAAGAGAACAGACGCAATTACGCGTTGTCCTGGCATTAATACCGGACGAAGAAGGTCCGCGCCAATTAATCTGCGCTGACGGGAATAATGACGACATTCCCGGCGGTCACGCGCGGTTCAGCAACTGAGGTGATGCTGAGACGCTCGGCCGCGATGCCGTTCTCCACCACGTAACTCTTCACGGCGTCCGCACGCCGCTGGCCCAGTCCGCTGGGGGCCGCACCGCCTTGGATCTCGATGACGACAGTGGCATCCGCATTGGCGCGCAACAAGCGCACCGCATCATCGACAATGGCCCGCGCACCGGGACTGAGCACCGCCTTGTTCTTGTCGAAATGCAGCGTGTCCAGCACGACCGGCCCGGCCGGAGTGGGGGCCGGCGCCATCATGTCGATGGTAATCCGGTCAAACTTGATGTAATTGCCGTAGGAAATCGAGCGGTTTCCCCACCACACATCGGCAGGGGCCGCGGGGGCGGGAGCAGCCTCCGCGGCAGGCGCGGCCTCCGTTTCCGGGGTGGCGGCGGGCTGGGCGGTATCCTGCGCCCAGACCGGGGCCAGGGTCCCCACCAGGGCCAACACCATTGAGAACAGCAGAGGGTTCTTTTTCATCGGCAAAGCCTCCTTCGCGACTCAGTCAAGGGACCCTCTCAGGTTGAGGGCATTTCCGGCGTGGCCGGTGCACCAGAACCCAGTGGGCGTTTCTCCGTTTAGTCAATAGTATACCGTAGTAAGCGCAGATTTTCCATGAAAATCTTGGGGTGGGTTGCTTGGCGAGAATGGACTCGATAGACGCAGTGGATCAGGTGGACGGAGTGGACTCGAGTAAAGAGGTGTGAGTGGCAGCGAAGTCTGGGCCAGTCTTGTTCCTTCCGCATCCCATCCTTCCCATCCCTCCCGTTCTGCCTAAAAAACTGCGGAAATCCCGCGAGAAATTGTTGACTGAACGCGCGCTTTGGGGTATTCTTGACAGCACGATGAAGGAGACTGCCCGGCGCGCCCCTCGAAGCCACCGTGGTGTCCCGGTTTGGAGAAACGCTGTCCGTAGAAAGGAACCTGAAATGCATCGCAGAATCCGCTTGCAGGCTGCCCTCCTCCCCTTAGCGGTGGCCTTGGTATCCACGACCGCGACTGCAGAATTGAACCTCTGGATTTCCTACCATTTCCAGGGGATGAAGAACTACCGGACGGGGGACTACCAAGATTCCGAGAAACTGCTGGTCGCCGCATTGGATGAAACCAGCGCCAAGTTCCGGCGCGGAGACACACTGGATGCCTTGGGGCAGGTGTATACCGCCCTGGGCGTTTTCGAAAAGGCCGAACAGTACTATCAAGACGCCCTGAACACCAAGCAGAAGGCGTTGGGCGGCCGCCACCGGGATGTCCCCATCACGTTGAACAATCTGGCGGATCTCCACTATATCCAGGGGAAGACCGAGGACGTCGAATCGCTGTATCGCCGTGCCCTGGACATCAACGAGCGCGATCAGCTGAACCTGGAAGTCTGCCGGAGCCTCAATGGTCTGGCGTTGCTTCAGAACGACGCCGGCGAATATGTGAAGGCGGAAGAGCACCTGAAACGGGCCATCGAAATTCATGAAAAGGCCCAACGGCGCGATCATCCGTACATGGCCACCGTGCTCGTGAATCTGGGGATTCTCTACACCAACCTCGGGCGATACGAGGAAGCCCAGCCGCTGTTCGAGCGCGCGCAGTACATTCAGAATGTTGCCTTGCGCCCGGACCACCCCGACGTTGCGGTCCGGCTGCATGCGATGGCGGCGTTATACCAAGCCACGGGCCGGACCGAGCTGGCCAATGACCTGGCCCGGCGCGCGGAAGAGATCCGGCAGAAGCAGGCCGCAAAGGGGGACTTGTACTAGCCCATCCGGCAGCCATTGATGGTGGCGGCATGCTCAAATGTTTTGGGCAAGCCCTGGCCGCGCGGCGGTCTGGAATGGAGTGAGTGTGTCCACCGGGGAGCGATATTGCGACCCTGCAAACGAACATACAATTGTCCTGTGCGCAATGGCCCGGGCGCTCCGGCCAGTGGCGTGCTCGACGAGTGCGCCACTACCGTGTGCAATACCGCTGCTGCCGCGATGTCTTGGTCGCGGATCCGTCAACCGCGGGTGGCGCCTTCGGGTCTTTCGTTCTTAGCGTTGAACTGGTCCTATCAGGAAGGGGAATACATCCGGTGACTCTACGCCTTCTGGCCGTCCCTGCGCTGGCCCTCTTGTGTTGTTGTGTAATTGCCGGTTGCGCGTCTTCGGGAACGGCGGCCTACCAGGAAGATGCCGCCCGCCTGCCCCGCACTGCCCCCACCGCCCAGGAAATGGAAACGCCGCTGAGCGGCAATGGCCACAGCGCCCTGCCCCGGCGTGAAGAAGAAGCAAAGGCGGCACCCGCCCAGCAGGCAAAGGCGGAGCCGGGCGACGCGGGCGGCCCCATCGAAGAGAGCCTGACGATTGAAACCAAGCGGCTCCACGGCTATTCCTTCCCCGGCATGGGACAGGAGACTGCCGCGCCAGCCGTTGCTCCTTCCGCGCCGGCGCCGCCCCCAGCGCTGGCCACGGACACCGGCCTGGAAACTCGCGTGGCAGCGCTGGAAGCGGCACAGCAAGCGCAAGCGCAGACGGCGTCGCGCGTGCTCGAAGAACAATTGCAGGCGATGGAAAACCGCCTGGCGGAATTGGAAGGCCGTCCGGCCCAGGCTGTCGAGACCCGGCCCGAGGATCTGGAGCAGCGTTTCGCCGAACTGGGCCAGAAGCTGGAGAAACTGGAAGGACGCCAGACGGCACTCTCGGCGGGGATTCCGGAGGTGCTGAATCAGCGCATGCAGCAGATGGAGACCCAGCTTGCGGCGCTGGAGAACCGGCCGGCCCAGAAAGTCGAGACCACCCCGGAAGACGTGGAGCAGCGCTTCAATGAAATGAGCGCCAAGCTGGCCGCTCTCGAGAGCGCACAAGGCGGAATCGAAGACCCACTGCGCGCGGAGATCCAGGCACTGGAGAACAAGCTCGCGCAACTGGAAAACCGGCCCCCGCAGGCTGTAACCGTCAGTTCGAACA
>JACPGD010000352.1 GCA_016182645.1 Candidatus Hydrogenedentota bacterium
ACAAGCTGACCGTGGCACCCCTGATTGGGAAAGCGAAGGGCGTATAATGAGTTTTGAGGCATCCCGTGGGGAGGGTGTAAGTGCCTGCGAAGAAGGAGAACGAAAATGCCTGAAGCTGTTGACACTCTGGCCAAGAAGGAATGTGTTCCTTGTAAGGGGGGTGTTCCTCCCTTGAAAGGGGAAGATCTGCAAAAACTGTTCGAGCAGCTCGGGAATGATTGGAAGCTGGTGGAAGAACATCATCTGGAAAAAGAGTTTGAGTTTCCCGATTTTGCCACGGCGCTCGAATTTGTGAACGCCGTGGGCCAGATCGCGGAAGCGCAGAACCACCATCCCGACATTCTGCTGACCTACGGCATGGTGAAAGTGACCATTTGGACGCACAAGATTGACGGGTTGACCGAGAGCGATTTCGTGTTTGCCGCGAAAACCCAGAAAGCCTTTGGATAACGATGCCCTGCACGGATGTGACGGAGATCATTCGCGTTGAAGTGGACGCCGAAGACCGGCTGAAGAGCTACCGCTTTATCAAGCGGACGTGCGGGCAGGGGGTGGGAACGGACGCACTGCTGGCGCCGGAGATTTGCGGTCAGCAAATTGAGCATCTGGTGGCCCTGCGGCCAGAGGAGTTCCTGGCGGAGCACCCGGTGCAGGAACCCCTTGAAGAGTTCCTGCCCCTGAAACACCTGATCGCCGTGCAGAGCGCACTGGAGGTAATGATGGGCAGAGCCGAATGCGGGCCGGAGGCCCTGTGTGCGGCGGCAGAAGTGAGTTATGAGGACGGCGACACCATTCTGGAGGCCCGCATCAAGGTAGACCTCGTGACAGAAGCGATTAAGGCTTGCGGGAGCTGCCGAAGCTGTGGAAAGGGCAGGCATTCCAAGACTGTGATCTTCAATTGAATGCGATAGGACCTATATGACCTGTAGGACGTCAATTATTACTCGCCACTCCTTCCCTCCCGTTCTTCCAGGAGGTGCTCGCCGTAGAGTTCTTTAGCGCAGGTGGGACAAATCGAGTGTGAGAACTCGGCGTGCGAGTGTTCACGCACGTAAATCTCGATCTGCCTCCAGTAGCCCTGGTCGTCCCGAATGTTCTTGCAATGCGCGCAGATGGGAACGAGGCCGCTGAGCGTCTTCACATCGGCAAGGGCTTTCTTCAGGTCTTCGATGAGCCGTTCGCGCTCTTGTTGGTTTAGCTTGACCTGCGTAATGTCGGCGACCGTCCCAAAGATGCGGACGACTTTCCCCTGGCTATTGATGCCCACCTCCGCCTGCTCGCGCACGTGACGCACCTCGCCGTTGGGCCGGAGAATACGGTGCTCGAATGCGGGCGGGACGCCCTCTTCGGCGGCGCGAGAAAAGTACTGGTCCACCATTTCTCGATCTTCCGGGTGAACTGCTTGGAGGAAACCGGCGGGTGTTGGTTCCGTTGTGGCTGAGTCCAAGCCAAATATACGACAAATCTCCGCCGACCAGCGCAGCCTGCCCGTGTTCAGTTCCCATTCCCAGTTCCCGAGGTGCGCGATGCGTTGCGCATTTTCCAGGCTGGCGGCGCTCGCTTCGAGTTCTCGTTTCGCCCGCCGCTCGGCGCGCTGAACATTGAGCCACGCCCCAATTGCCATGAGGGCGATCAGACTGAGCAATGTGGTAGGCACAAAAAACGCTGGCGTTCTCCAGATGGGTGGCGTGAGACGTATGTCGGTCGAAGCAGGAAAGGGATCAACATTCCGAGCAAGGTCCGCGGCCCGTACTTGAAACAGGTATTGCCCGGGCGACTCCCCGTTGATGAATGCTACCTTCTGCTTGCTGAACGGGGTCCAGCCCGCTCCTGCTTCTTGGCCACCTATCGGCAGGAACCGCCAGGAATACACGAGATCCTCCGGCATCGTGCTGTTCCAGACGTCGCGGCCGGAGAAAAGGACAAGGCCGTTCTGCTTGTGGCCGAACTCGGTGGGCGCGGACACGATCATGGTCGTGGGCGGTTCGGAGTCGGCCTGATAACGATAGATCCCCTCGTTTGCGGTGGAGAGCCAGAGGGCGCCCTCGGGATATTCGCAGAACATTTCGGCGTTGTTGTTCGGCAGCCCTTGCAGCGTGGTGTAGTGGACCCAGCGGCCATCGCGCAGCGAGGTGAGTCCCCGGCGGCGGCTGGAAAACCAAACGGTCCCGTCCTTGGAATGGTACACGCGCGCGATACGGTTGCTGCGCAAGCCGTCCTCTCGCTCGAGGTGGTGCAAGGAGTCGCCTCGAAGCACATACGCCCCTTCGCCGGAGGTGGCAAACCACACGGCCCCGTCCGGCGCGACCGACACATCCATGAAGTGCACGCGATCCAACTCGGGAAAACGATCCTCCAGGCGTTCCACGTGTCCGTCGCTCCAACGTTCCGCCCCTTGTTCATAACAGACATATACGCTGCCGTCGGACGCTTCGGCGACGCCGGTAATCCGTTTGCCGGGATAGGCGTCATTCTCGGGCAACAACCGCAGTCCGCCATTTTCCAGGGCGTAAAGACCTGTCAATGAAACCAGGTTGGTCTGCCCGTTCTGCCGCAGGAAGATGTCGTTTGCCTCGATGCTGGGAGCATAAGGGACCTCCGTTTCAAGCTGACCGGTATTCAGGTTGAACTTTAGAACGGTGCCGGAGGTCATTCCCCACATCGATTCCGGCTCAGCCGGAGAGAGCAGGAGGCGGGCAAACACACGGCCAGGAAACTCCGTGACGACGCGCCAGTGGCCCTGATCGAATTGCAGAATGCGGCCGCTAACGTCCGCGACGTAGGGCGGCGTGTCAGGGCTGCCGTACAAGGCCGAGGAACAGAGGGCAATCCCGTCTCTTGTGGAGGTGAATTGTTGCCAGGCAGGCGCCACGCCTTGCACCAGGCCCTCGGAACAAGCCAGCCAAATCCCGTTGTTGCGGTCGATCAAAACGGAGCGTATGAAGGGCGTGCCGAGGGCATATCCGAGGTCCACCGGCGTCCAGCCGCCGCCACTTCCCTGGGCGAGTAGTCCTCTTTCTCCGCCGGCGAAGAGGCGGCCATCCGCGCTCTGCACGATACCGTGAACCGCCCCGCTCAGCGCCGGGAGGTCGGTCCAGCCGTTGGCATCACGGCGGGAAATGAGTGCGCCGTCCCACGCATAGAGCGTTCCGTCCATGTCTTCGAACAAGCCATTGGCACTGACCGGCGCCCCGGCTTCATTCACCCGCTCCCAGGCCATCCCGTCGTACTTCCACAGACCGCCCTTCTGGGCCGCCGCCCAGATGGTCCCATCGCGGGCCTGCAGTAAATCATGGACCTCATTCGTTCCCAGGAGCGCGGGGCTGAGCCAGTGCTGCCACGCCGTTGCCGGCTGGGCCGGATCAAACAACAGGACATAACCGTGCCCCACGCCGGCGCACATGCGGCCCTTCGGCAGCGCCAGCAAACACCAGATTTCATTTTCGGGAAGCTGTGGCGTGTTGGTTTGGGTGTAGGCCGTTACGGCGCCTTGGTGAATACGGGCCAGGCCATCGGCGCTGCCGGCCCAGATGGCGCCATCGGCCGCGGCGGCCACGCAGTAGACCCAGTCCCCCGGCATGCCCTGCGCCTCGGTATAAGTGCGCACGGTGACCCGGCTGATGCCCACCACGCCCGTGCCCCAAGTCGCCACCCAGATGCTGCCGTCCTTGTCTTCGATGACACCGTTAATGCGATTGTCGGCCAATGACTCCGGCTCATCGTACTGCCGGAACATCCATTCGTGCGCGGACACCGCCGTCGGCGCCAGCGCGACAGCACAGAGAACGATGAGGTGCCGAATTGACTTAGGCCGCATTCACAAGGCCCCCTTCCCACAGACAGCCAATGTTCCAAGACTATTATAACCCCTTTTACGGCAAGCGGTGCCTCATCGTGCTGCCAGACGTCATCAGTCGGCTGAAAGCCGGCGCCGGACCGCCGCGCCGGCCACGGTCCCTGTCTGCGAAATGGTATAATTTCGCGAGCCGGTTGAATGCGAGAAAAAACGGGGCGCCCTAGCGCCTAAAAACCGGCTCGCGGGTACGCTCGCCCTCCCAAGAACGGCTTTCCGCAACAGAAGCTATTGAAGACTATTGGAGCTATAAAGAATGATTCTGGCAGATCGGCCGGCCACGGCGCCGGTCCTGGTGGGGGACGTTCAGGTGGGTGGGGGCGCGCCGGTGGTGGTGCAGAGTATGACCAATACCGAC
>JACPGD010000353.1 GCA_016182645.1 Candidatus Hydrogenedentota bacterium
TGGGGGTAAGTAGGCAGTCCAGCAGCAGAAAGCATTGAGCAGAAGGACAGCAGGGACGTCAGAGACAGCAGGGACGACAAAGGACTCGCTGAAGTCTGCCCACTCTGTTGGCCCTTTTCGTTCCTGTCGTCCTTTTTGCTCATTTCCGCAGGCCGCCGCCCCTCAAAATAACCGCCGGATGTTGCTCCCCTCTGGGGGTCCCAGTTCTCTCTCGTCCTCCGAGGCGGCAGTCTCGCGGCTGATCCGCATTTCGAATTCTTCTTTGCCGGATTCGTATTGCTCGATTGAAATACTGCCGATGACCTGGACCGGCAGGCGGGTCTCGCTGCTCAGAAAGGACACCCCCGTGCCCTGCGGCAGGATCTGAGGCTCCTCCTCGGACTTCCATTTCTTGGCCGCTTTGCCGCCCGACCACATCGTAATGACATACACGGTCTTCATCTACAGGCCGATCGTCTCATCCAGTTCTTTGAGAAAGAACTGGATCATTTGCTGGTCTCTTAGCTCCAGATTCTCGAACTGTAGCCCGCAGGCATAGCCATCGCGCTTTTCAACGACCTTAGTCCAGCGGACCACGGCGCGCGAGTGCACCTTCGAGCCGCTACGCAATGTAATCAGGAGGCTCACACGCTGCCCAATATCCAGATTCTCATAGACGAAGAGCGCGCAACCTTCCCCGCTGAGATCCAATACACGCCCCTTGACCGGATGGTCGTCGGCACTCCACGTATCGCCAAATCCAGAGCTATAGCGGATGTTCATGGAAATATGGGCGGTGCAATTATGGCGGATGGCCCGGCGGAGGCGCTGCCGCAGCTCACTTGCCGGCGTGTCGCCCCGCCATTGCTCTAAATCCATCACACGCTTCAGAACGGCACGGTCCGCCTGCCTGCGCACAAATTTACGTCGATCGTCCACCGGTGATCCTCTTGCTCAGCCCCTGAATAGCGGGGGTCTATTCTGCACAGCCGCCCCCGCCGATACAAGTGTGAGTTCTGAGTTCTGGGTTCTGAGTTAGAAATCCGCCTCATTCCTCATTTCCAATTCCCCCAGCGCGGCGTGGACTACTGCCTGCACGGATATGCGCGTCATACACCGGTGGTCCGTCGAGCACACTGGCTGCTGGCATGGACCACAATCCACGTCCACCCGCAACACGCGCCCGCGCTCCCACGGACTTTGCGTGTACGCCGGCGCAGTCGGCCCCATGATGCAGACCACCGGCTTCTTGAACGCAATCGCGATGTGTCTCGGCCCGCTGTCATTCCCGATCATCAAATCCACACACGCGATGGCGGCTTTCAATTGGCCCAGGCTCGGCTTGCCTTCATAGGGATTCAGCAGCGGCGACCGCGCCGCCCGCAGGACCGCGTCGCGCGTGTCCTCTTCACCCGGCCCCGTAAGCAGCACGCACCGCGCTCCGGCCCGCGCATGCAATTCATCGGCCACGGCGGCGTAGCGCTCGGCGGGCCAGCACTTGCTCGGTCCAAACGCTGCTCCCGGCGCGAGGCCGACCAGTGGATGATGCCCCGCGAACCGCTGCTGCGTCTCTTCAAGGAGTTGCGGAGGGGCCACCAATTCCAGGCCCTGGCTGTCGTCCTCACACCCCGCCGCCGCTACTAGATCGAGATACTCGCGCGCGGTATACACTGGCGTCAGGCGCCCGCTCTTCTTCGCCGGAGGCAATGCCCGCGTAAGCAAGAAACTGCGCCCGCCCCGCGCATACCCCAGGCGCTGACGGGCCCTCGTCAATTGCGCGAGCAGCGCCGCCCGAAAAGAATGCGGCAACACCACGCACAGGTCCGATGCGTCCGGCGCAAGCACACGCCCCAGCCGCCACAATTCCCGCGCCGGCGGGCGCGGAATGAACGGCACTAGCTTGTGCAGGTGCGGCAGCCCCTCGAGCAGTTCGCAGATAGATTGCTTGCCCGCCGCCGTGATTTGCGCGGAAGGAAAACGGCGCTGCAATGCGCGCAGCGCCGGCGTCGCCATGGCGGCATCTCCCACCCAATTGGGCAAGAGAACCAGTATTTTCTCCACGTCGTGCTTCGCCGTCATCCGCTCCCTCGAGCTGTACTCAAAACATTATGGGATCCGATGGCATCAATTCTGGCAACCACCCTGCATCATGCAACATTGCGAAGCCCCGCAACCCATCGGCGCGGCAGCCGGCGCGCTACTCATTGGCGCAAACTTCGCCAACAACCGCTCCACCTGCTTCGACCCACACCGGGGGCACGTTAGCACTTCCTTTCCCCGGAGAAGCACTTCGCTCTCGACAGCGCAATCCTGGCAGACAATATTGAATAAAGGCATACGGCAACACCCCTTAAGGCTAACAGTCATTACACTTAATCTTACCAGTTTTTCTCCCAACTTGCCAGCACGCGCCAGCTCTTTGGTCCCGTCAGTGCTACCGGCTCCCACCCCGGCCTGGACTCCCCACCAGCATTTTCACGATAATGCCTCCAGCTTCCGGCGTAGAGGTAAATTCTCGTGCGCTCAACGGCCCTCCGATGGTCCGCTCTGGCGGTCATGCTCTTGCCGCCGCTCTCCGGCCTGGGATGCCCGGGGCGGGACGGTGACACCTCGTTCGGCGAAGAGGGTACCAACCCCCTGGCGCCGCCACTCGGCCCGCCCGTCTCCTACGGTGCCGCCAGCATCTTCAATCAACCCGTTCCGTCTGACTCCCCGATCGAGCCAGGCTCGCAGGAAATTGTCGAGTTTCTCCGGCGGCAGCATCCCAATGGGATTGTACTGACCACGCGCTTCTGGTCGATACCCGCCTGCTATGCGGGCGCGGACACCTCACCAACCGAGGTGCGGCTGACTGCTCCTTGGCGGCCACTCATTGACGGACGGCGCGTCACCCACATCAGAGGCGTTCCCATCCCCCAAGGCGCCCAACCTGATCCTGAGGACGATGGCAGTCTGGCCATCGTGGACGAGGCATCAGGCTTCGAATATGATTTCTGGCAGATGCGGCAAACGGCCGACGGCTGGATCGCCTCCTGGGGCAACCGCATTCCCCTGGATGGCGATGGTATCTTCCCCACCGGCTACTCCGCGCGCGGATCCGGGTTCGGCCTCTTGGCGGGCGTTCTCTGGCCCGAGGAATTGCGCGCGGGCAGGATTGAACACAAACTCCTGTGCACCCTCAGCGCCTGGGCCTGCGCCGCCGGCGGACCCGTACCCCCTGCCACCGAAAGCGACGGAGAAAGTCTTCACCCCCGGGCACTTCCCGAGGGCGCGGTGCTGCAATTGGATCCTGCCCTGAATCTAGACGACCCGAGTCTGGGACTGACCCCGCTCGAAAAGACCATCGCTCGCGCCATGCAGGAATACGGGCTGATCGTGGGCGACAACGGCGGCAGGGAGATCGCCTTGCAGGCCGTGCAGATGGGAAGCTTCAGGAGCAATCCGTATCGTGATCTCATCACGACCGAATACGTCGAAGACGGCTACATCATCCTCGACCATATCCAGATCTCCTGGCTTCACGTACTGGCACTCCCTCCACAACTCGCGGATCCCCCCATCGCCCTCGCGGACGAAAGCATCTACACCACTTCCAAGATTTCTCCTTGAGAACGCGATAGTCTCGGCTCTGCCACATCAAACCGGAATAGGAGAAGACTTGCTCACGGAAGCTTATCGCCGCTCCAGTTCAAGAGCGCGAATTCGTCCCCGTCCCAAACCACATAACTCCGGTGCCCCATCCAATCTCCCGTATTGATGTACAAGCCCTCCGTAGCCGGGGCATCCTTGCCCCGTTCCCCTTGCACTTCCCCTGTACCTTCCGTCCGGCCCCGCGCTTCGCCCAGTGGCAAATCAATGCGTGCCGGTGCGTGCGCATGCCCGCACATGACCACCTCCGCCTCGCCCCGCCGCAACACTTCCTCTGCGAACGCCTGCAACGCGCGCGCCTCCGGCCCATGCGCTGGATCTCTTTCCTGAAGCAAGGTCCGGCTGCTGTGACTGACCCCTTGCGCCAAGCGCATTGCCCAATCCGGATGCAGCAGACGAAACGCCGCAATCACCCAGCGGTTGCGCGCGAACCGTTTATAAACACGGTACCCCCAGTCCCGCGGGTTCATCCCATCCCCATGCACAAAATACACCCGCTGCTCCCCAAAGGGCAGCACCGCATGCCCCTGATGAATCTCAAACCCCAGTGTCTCCCGCAAGAATCGCCCCGCCCAAAAGTCGTGGTTCCCGCAGACCAGATGCAACTTAATCCCCGCGTCGCGCAACTCCGCGAACGCCCGCAACACCTCAAAATACCCCGAAAAGATCACATGCCTATATTCGAACCAGAAATCAAACAGGTCCCCCAGGCAAATGACGCGATCGTACTCCGCACTGTCGATTGCGCGCAGAAACGCCACAAACTCCGCATGTCTCGGCCTGTCCTCCCGCGACACCTTCAAGTGCACATCTGAAAATATGAGGGTTTTCTTCATAAGCCGGCCAAGCAAAGACATCTCCATGAACTGAGATCATTATAACAGAAGGGACCTACCTTAGCTAGAGTCCCTCCTCGATTTGTCTTTTTTCGAGGGAGAGAAGGCGGTCGCGGTATTCGGCGGCCTTTTCGAAATCCATTTTGTCGGCGGCCTTTTTCATCATGCTGCGCAGTTTGGCGATCGTGCGTTGGAGATCTTCGGTGGGCACGTAGAGATCCGGTTCTTCCGCCGCCATAGGCACCGTGACGTAGTCGCGCTCGCTGATGCTTTCAAGCAGGTTTTGAATAGACTTCTGCACGGTGCGTGGTGTGATCTTGTGTTTCTTGTTGTACTCGAGTTGCTTCTGGCGGCGGCGGTCCATTTCGGCGATGGCGCGCTCCATCGAGCCGGTCCTCGTGTCGGCGTACATGATGACGCGGCCATTGACGTTGCGCGCGGCGCGGCCGCAGGTTTGGACGAGGCTGGTTTCGGAGCGGAGGTAACCTTCCTTATCGGCGTCGAGCACGGCGACGAGGGAGACTTCCGGAATGTCCAGACCTTCGCGCAACAAGTTGATGCCGACAAGCACGTCGTAGTCGCCCTGGCGCAACGCGCGGACCAACTCGATCCGCTCGAGCGTTTCGGTGTCGCTGTGCATGTAGCGCACACGCACGCCCAGATCGCGGTAATAGTCGGTGAGGTCTTCCGCCATGCGTTTCGTCAGGGTCGTCACCAGCACGCGCTCATTCTTTTCGGCACGCCCACGAATTTCGTCCAGCAGATCGTCCACTTGGTTGGCGGCGGGGCGCACTTCGACTTCGGGGTCGACCAGGCCCGTCGGCCGTACGACTTGCTCGACCACCACGCCCTCGGCCTGCTTCAATTCATACTGAGAGGGCGTGGCGCTGACGTAAATGACTTGCTTCAGGCGCTCCATGAATTCTTCGAAGGTCAAGGGACGGTTATCACGCGCGCAGGGCAGACGGAAGCCGTACTCGACTAGTTTGTCCTTGCGCGATCGGTCACCGCGGAACATGCCGCCGGCCTGTGGCACGGAAATGTGGCTCTCATCGATCACCATGAGGAAATCTTCCGGGAAGTAGTCGAGGAGGGTAAACGGCGGCACGCCGGGCATGCGCCCATCAAGGTGCCGCGAGTAGTTCTCGATGCCGGAACATACGCCCAATTCCCGCAGCATTTCGAGATCATAGCGCGTACGCTGCTCAAGGCGTTGCATGAAGAGGATCTGCCCCTGCGCCTCCAGTTCCTTCAGCCGCTCGGCCAGTTCGTGCTCGATGCCCTCGAGCGCCCGATCAAGCGTGTCGCGCGTCGTGGCGTAGTGCGTGCCGGGATAGACATTCGCGCGCGGGAGCCGCCGCAGCGTCACCGCGCGCAACGGGTCGATCTCGCTGATGCCGTCCACCTCATCGCCGAAAAACTCGACCCGGATCGCGCGGTCCGCCTCATACGCCGGGAAAATGTCCACGATGTCGCCGCGCACGCGAAAGGTGCCGCGATGGAAGTCAAGGTCATTGCGTGTGTACTGCATGGCAATCAAACCTTCGACCAGCCGGTCGCGCGAGAGGCGCGCGCCCGGTTCAATCTCGATGCGCAGGGCGTTGTACGTCTCCGGCGAACCAATGCCATAGATGCAGGAGACGCTGGCGACAATAATCACGTCGCGGCGCGTCAGCAGCGCCCGCGTGGCCGCGTGCCGCATCTTGTCGATTTCCTCGTTGATCGAGGAATCCTTTTCGATATAAGTATCGGTCGCGGGGACATAGGCCTCTGGCTGATAGTAATCGTAGTAGCTGACAAAGTACTCGACGGCGTTGTTGGGAAAGAGTTGCTTGAATTCGCCGTAGAGTTGCGCGGCGAGAATCTTGTTGTGCGCCAGCACCAGCGCGGGCCGGTTCACGCGCGCAATCACGTTGGCAATCGTAAAGGTCTTGCCGGAGCCGGTCACGCCCAGCAACACCTGCGCGCGCAGACCCTCTTCCAGCCCGCGGACCAGTTCTTCAATGGCCTGCGGCTGGTCACCCGACGGCTCAAACTCGGTGACCAATTCAAAGCGCGCGCTGCCTCTTTCGCTTGGTCGCGCCGACGTGTCCACAGGTGCTGATTTCGTTTTCATGAGGATATTCTACAGTACGTAGTGCCGGAAGCGAAGAAGGCTGGACAGCCAAGTGTTGCGCCAGCTCCCAGCTCAACCAACTTTTGGCGCTCCATTGAGCATTGGTACCGTTGAAGATGCAGTGGGCTGTCCGCTACCATCATGAAGGATAATTTCAGAGAGAGAATCAAGAAATGGAGTGCGTGCATTGCGGTGGTGAACTGCAACGGGCAGAAGCTCCATTCCACCGGGATCGAAAAGGCGTGCATCCAAAGCTTGATTCCGTGCCCGCATGGGTCTGTGCAAAATGTGGCGTGCCGCTATTCGAAGAAAAGACGGTGGACTCCGTTCATCCCATCCTTCGCGCCGTGGACGAACAGGCCGAACGGTTGTGCCGAACAGTTGTCGGTGGAAAGTATGGCGCTGATGCTGAAAGGATTGGCCATGTTGATCGAGACCATTGAAGCGCGTGGACGCACTACACAAGATGGCATCCTCAATTTGAGCGTGAACGTAGGTATTGCCGATTCTGATGTAGCCGTCGTTGTGCAGGTGACTCCACTCACTCCATCCGGCGATGTTGATGAACACGGATGGCCCAAGGGTTTTTTTGAGCACGTGCCTGGCTCCATGCCCGAATTGCAGCGCGCACCGCAGGGACAATTCGAAAATAGGTTGCCTCTCCAGTGACCTACCTTGTAGACACGAATGCGTGCATTGCTCTGTTGTGTCAACGCAACCTTAATTTGATTGCTCGATGGCAAGCGACCGAGGCAAGCGAAATTGTACTCTGCTCCGTAGTCGTCTACGAGCTGCGCTATGGCGCTCAGAGAAGTTCTAGCCCGGCCCGTGAACATTCGAAGCTTGATACATTTCTCGAACCATTCGTCTCCTTGCCGTTCGATGATGTCTGCGCGGAGAAATGTGCGAGCATCCGGCACGGACTCGAAAGGGCGGGAACAGTAATCGGTCCCCACGACTTGCAGATCGCTGCCATCGCTGCTCAGCATGGTTTGATCCTGGTGACTCACAATACACGGGAGTTTGGCAGATATTCAGGGCCTGAAATTTGAGGATTGGGAGACTTGACCTGCGCCGGCAGTCCTGCCGCCTGGAGGAGAAAACGAAGAGTTCTTGTACTGAAGTTTCCCGAGGAAATCGTCGCGAGATCTGCCCGAGAATGTTGACTCCTCAACCCGCCACCGCCAACTCCCGCGGCGCGTGGCCGCGCACATCGAGTTGGGTCACTTGCGAGATGCCGTTGAGGGTGCCCAGCGTGCGACAGACGCGCTCGATAGTCTCGTGGTCGGGCGCCTCGAAGACGAAGTCGAAGTGGCTGCTGCCGTTGTCGCCCGGGCCGTATTGCGCGCGGAGTATTTCGATGTTCATCGGGCGCAACGCGTTGGTGATATCAGCGAGCACGTTGGGCCGCGGCCCGGTGACCACGCGCACGGCCGTCTCGAGCACCTGGTCGCCTTCCCAGGAGGCCGGCACGACGCGCGCCGCGTCGCGGTAGGTGTTCGCGAAACTCTTGCAGTCCGCGCGGTGAACCGTCACGGCCATGCTCTTGGTGACGTAGCCAATGACCGCATGTCCCGGCATGGCATTGCAGCACTTGCCAAACTGAACGGCGAGTCCTTTTGCACCGTCGATGCAGATCATCTTTTGCCGGGTGGGTTCGTCCACATTGCGCACGGGCTGTTGCACGACGGGCCGTGGCAGCGGCCGGATCACCTGATGCGGGCGCGCTTCACGGTGCTTGTGCGGCGCTTCCACCGGCTCGAGCAGGCCCAGCTCGCGCAGGCGCTGGCGGATACTCGTGCGCGCGCGCCCGGTGACCACAATGTCCACCCAATCCAGGTGTGGCGTCTGGTTCTTGCTCGTCAGAATCTCCACGACGTCGCCCGTTTGCAGGTGGTAGCGCAGTGGCACCATGCGCCCATTCACCTTGGCGCCAATACAGTGGTGGCCGATATCGGAATGGACGAGATAGGCGAAATCCAGCGGCGTTGCGCCGGATTGCAGTTCTTTCACTTCTCCCTTGGGCGTGAAGACGTATAGGTACTTCGCCTTGAAGTCGCGCCGCATCGCCTCCATCAGTTCTTCGGGCGCGTGCGCGTCCTTGAGCCATTCGTACATCTGCCGCAGCCAGCTTAATTGCTCATCGAGTTTCTTGTCCTTGTGGCGCTGGCCTTCCTTGTAGATCCAATGGGCGGCGATGCCCTCGCGCGCCGTTTTGTCCATTTCCTCGGACCGGATCTGGATTTCCATCGGCTTGCCGTTCTCGCGCATGACCGTCGTGTGGATGCCCTGGTACATGTTGAGTTTCGGCATCGCGATGTAATCTTTGAGCCGCCCTGGCACCGGCGTCCACAGGCTGTGCACCACGCCCAGCGCGTTGTAGCAACCGGCTTCCGTCTGCGTGATGATGCGCACGGCCTGAATGTCCATCACCTCATTGAAATCTTTGCCCTGCGTCGCCATTTTATTGAAGATGCTGTACAGGTGCTTGGGCCGGCCGATGACCCGCGCATTCACCTCCGCTTCGGTCAGGCGCGCGTCAAGAAACTCAATCGTCTCGTTCAGTTGCGCCTCGCGCTCGTGGCGTTTCGTGGCCACCTGCGCCGCGATCATCTTGTATTCCTGTGGCATCAATACATGGAAGGCGTGATCTTCCAATTCCCATTTCCAGGTGTTGATACCAAGCCGGTGTGCGAGCGACGAATAAATCTCGAGCGTCTCCCGGGCGATGCGCTCCTGCTTCGCCCGGGGCAGGAATTCGATCGTCCGGATGTTGTGCAGCCGGTCCGCGAGTTTGATCAGGATCACCCGCACGTCCTTCGCCGTCGCCACCAGCATCTTGCGGATGTTTTGCGCCTGCTTCACCTCATACGTCACCGCCTGCCCCGGCAGGTGCAGGCTGCTGATCTTCGTCACCCCATCCACCAGCGCCGCGATTTCGTCACCGAACTCGTGCTGCAACTCCGCGCGCGTCATCTTTGTGTCTTCGAGCACGTCGTGCAGCAACCCCGCCGCGCAGGTCACCGGGTCCAGGCCCAATTTTGCCAGGATTTGGGCCACGAGGATGCTGTGCAGAATGTACGGCTCGCCGGACAGGCGGATCTGCCCATGGTGGGCGTGATCCGCAGCACGGTAAGCCTTCCGGACCACCTCCAGATTCGAAGTCGCCCAGTTCTTCTTCAGTTGCTTCAATAATTTCGCGAAATGCGTGCGCATGCTATCACTTGTTGCCTAAGTTCCATGGACACAGAAGCATTTTAGCACCAATACGGGAGAGAGTAATAAGACGAGGGCGGGATCCGTCTCGGACCCCGCCCTGCCAACTGGCGAATTGCCGCCACCTACTGTTCCTGGCACACCCCGTCCACGGGATGGCCCACGGTCGCGATGATGTCGTCCTCGGTGGGTTCCACTCGGGCGCCCGTGAGTTCCGTCAAGAGCACACGCGTCATCAGGCCGTTCAGGTATTGTACGTGGAAGCAGGGGATGTGCGGTTCGGCATGTCCGCCGCCAATGCCGGAGTCATCCGTTAAGAAGATGTAGCGCCCCAGCGTGAGTTCGGCCGCGGTGCGCATGAGGTATTCCGCCAGGTCCGCCACGCCGCTGGCGGCCACCGGGTAGATGCGAATGCCGCTTGTGCGGGCGGTGTTGGCATGCGTAACGAACACCCCGGCGTTGTTGTCGTGCGGCGGCGCGTCGGCGACGAAGAAAGCGACACGCGCGACGTTGCCGGACCGCCAGGTGAGTTGGTGCATCTCGGCCAGCGCCTGTTCAGCGGCTTCGGGATAGTCGCCACCGCCCGACGCGACCTGCGCTCGCAGGTCGTCCAGGAAATCGTTCAGGTTGTCCGTGAAATCGAAGGTGCGGATCACGTAGCTGTCGCCAATGTCACGGTAGAGGATCAAGGCGAAGCGCATATTCACATTAGGGCGAACCGCCGCGATGTTCGTGACGATGTCTTCCAGTTCGCTTTTCAGATAGGTCATTTCATCGCCCATGCTGCCGGTCGTGTCAATGACAAAAGCCAGATCCAAGGCATCGGGAAGCGCGGCGGTTATCTTTGCCTCCAGGTGGAGGTCCCAGTGATCCTGGAGAGAAAGATCCGCGAAATGAAATACTTCTGACGTTTCGTACGGCGGCAGCTTGACGGTGACATCGAAGAGGCCGACCCCGTCACGCACTCCGTCTTCCTGGGGGAAAAA
Organism: Candidatus Hydrogenedentota bacterium; assembly: GCA_016182645.1. Lineage (GTDB taxonomy): Bacteria > Hydrogenedentota > Hydrogenedentia > Hydrogenedentales > JACPGD01 > JACPGD01. The sequence continues at coordinate 10,782 of JACPGD010000353.1, forward strand.
CAGCAATTGGCCGTTGGTCGCCGCTGGCGCATTCAGGTAGATGGACGTGGCTTTGTAGACCGACTCGGCCGCGGCCACCGTGATCATGGCGCAAGACGCAGGCGCGCCCGCAGTATCCATGACCGATATCACCACACGATCCTGTGATTCAAACCGCGGCGCAACAGAGTGGCTTTGCTGATAGCCCAAGATGTAATCGCGGAAGACGGTGAAATTCAGGTTGTCATCAAAATCGCCCGCAGTCAATTGGCCGGGGGGTGGGATCTCCCCTTCGCCCTCCCCTTCGCCCTCCCCTTCGCCCTCCCCTTCACCCTCTTCTCCTTCGCCCTCACCAGCCTCGCCTTCACCCTCTCCTCCTTCGCCTTCACCTTCACCTTCACCTTCACCTTCGCCCTCGCCTTCTCCCTCTCCTCCTTCGCCCTCACCTTCGCCTTCGCCTTCTCCCTCTTCTCCTTCGCCTTCTCCTTCGCCTTCACCTTCGCCCTCACCTTCGCCCTCACCTTCACCTTCGCCTTCACCTTCACCTTCGCCTTCGCCTTCACCTTCGCCTTCACCTTCACCTTCGCCCTCACCCTCGCCCTCGCCCTCGCCTTCGCCTTCACCTTCACCCTCACCCTCGCCTTCACCCTCGCCTTCACCCTCGCCGCCCAAGACAGCGGTAATCTCTTCGAGCGAAAGTCCACCGTCATTGTCTGTGTCCAACCGCGCGAAGACCGCCAAGCTGAGCGGCGTGCCACTGGCCAGAACTTCGGTATAACTCAGAATACCGTCGTCATTCGCATCAGCTTCCTCAAACGTGGCCTCCAGGCGGTCGGCCAATTCGTCCAA
>JACPGD010000354.1 GCA_016182645.1 Candidatus Hydrogenedentota bacterium
CCGGCACCGCGTCCAGATACTCCTGGAGTTGCCGGCGGTCCCCGCTGTCCAGCAGGACTTTGATCCGCTCCCAAGGTTCTTCGAGTTCCAGCTCTGCCATGTGCCCTTCCAGATTGCCTTCGGCAGCCAATGATCGGGCGCTCAGGCGCGCCGTGGCTGTTCCCCAGAAAGAGGCTGTAGTGTAGCAGAAAGTTTTCCCCAGGCCGCACCCCGTAGACGCCGCATCTACGGGGCCGAAACATGCTTGACGCGGATCTTACGCGCGGATTTGGGGTCCCTTGCAGGCGTCTCGGTTCTACGCGCCACCGGTACTGCCCGACTCCGCGGGCCCCGTGAGGGAGGGCAGTGCCTTGATGAACGCGATTAAAGCGGGGTCATCCCAGCGTGCGCTGCCGGTGTGGGCGTAGACGACCTGCCCGGCGGCATTCAGCAGAAAGGTAGTGGGGAGCGAGGGCGTCTTGAACATCTCGGGGCGTTCTCCGCCGGCCAGATAGACGGGGAACGTCACCGCCAGCGGCTGCAAATCGGCCACCGCCTCATCGTCAGCTTTGATCACCGTCACCATCTCCACGCCCGAGCCGTCCAGGGCTTCGTGGAGGCGACTGATCGAGGACAACTCCGCCAGGCACGATGTGCACGACGGGTTCCAGAAGTGCAGGAAGAGGGGCCTGCCCTTGAAGCCGCTCATCACGACTCTGGCGCCTTCCAGCGTCTTCACTTCCCAATCAAGCTGCGCCTGTTTCCCCTGCAGCGCATCGGCCGCGCGCAGTCGTTCTTCCTGGCGCGCCGCCAGAGCGCGCGAGATAGGTTTCTGAAAGGCCAGCAATACACCGGCTACGACCAAGCCAACGAGCAGGGGACCCAGCACGAAACCCGCGAGACACCCCGCGAGAAACGATTTGCCCGGCCGTCTCATAGCTTGGGGATGAATTCGGAGGGGCTGTAGGGCGTGTAGAACACGCTGAACTGCAAGACGAGCAGGAGGATCACCACCCCCAAGAGCGTCCCCCCGAACACGAGGTTTTGCGTCAGGCTCCAGCGCCGCTCGCGGTAGCCCCGGCGGGACGTATCGGTGATCATGTCCAGCAGAAAGACCACCAGCCAGAGAACAAATGAGACGGCCAAAATAAGGGTCACAGCAGTGAGCAGAAAAGGCGCCAAGTATTCCAGCGCGTAAGGATTTACCGCTTCGGTTTCCATAATCCGGCCCCGCCCCAGTTTTGTCCGCACCCAGTTATAAAACATCCTTGCCCCAATTTCAATCACTTGCCTGTGGGCAACGCCCGCGTTACACTGGGACGGGCGTTTCTGGGTAGCCGGGGCCACACCCCCGGCACTGGATCTGCAACAGAACTTCTTTCTCTCGCGAGCTGTGATTTGGCAGGGTAGTGCCGCGCTCGCCGAGCGCGGCACTGAATCTGCGAGAGGACTTTTTTCTTGACGCCCGCGCTATACTGGGGGGGGCCCTCTTACGGGCGAAAAGGTGCGAAAATGCCCGCGGACGAAGTCTATATCGAGAATCTTCTGCCCGTTCCTCCCCAGGATGCCATGGCGGCGGAGAACGAGCCCGAGCACGCGCTAGTCGCCCGCGCCGTGGTCGGCGACGTCCGCGCCTTCGAGCAAGTCGTCCTGCGCTTCACCCCCTTGGTCTTTGCCTATCTGAACGGCCGCGTCCCGCTCGCGGACCGCGAAGACGTTGCGCAGGAAGTATTTCTCAGCGCCTACCGCCAATTGTCCCAACTGCGTGACCCGGCCAAGTTCGGCCCCTGGCTGCTCGCCATCGCCCGCAACCGTGCCATCGACCACACCCGCCGCCGCGGACTCCGCCTGCTAGACAAAGCAGTTCCACTCGATGCTGACTGCACCACGCCAGACATCGAGACGCCCGGCGAGACCAATCCCCGCAACGCCGCCGCCGCCCTCGAACTCCAGCAAGCTGTCCTCGACTGCCTCGGCAAGCTGGCCGACCCCTACCGCCTCATCCTCCACCTGCGCCTCATCGACCTCAACACCTCCGCCGAGATCGCCCGCCAACTCGGCCTCAAGGAGTCCCGCGTCCGCATGCGCCTCCAGCGCGGCCTCAAACTCCTGCAGAAATGCCTTGCCCGCCAGGGCATTGACAGCCGGGCGCTACGTTAGGCACGAACCGAGATACTCCCACAGTTTAATGCTACGAATATTTAGACCCTTAGCAATTGGATCATATGCAAAATGATCATAATATCTCCTTCAGGCAGATCTTCCCGTAGCGTCCGGTCTCTGTGCCGGACGCAACCCGGCAACGAGGACTGGAATCCACGCAACGCCAAGATGGGCGAATAGTTGTGACGGATGCTGCGTGGTTGCGTCCGGCACAGAGGCCGGACGCTACGGACAGGACCATTTGGCTCCGGCTACGCCGGGGTAGGCTCAGTAAGGTCCCCCAACTCTGCCGGGGGACACTTACTTCTTTCCTCACAGCGCTTGCGTCTTTTCAAGGAGCCACTGAACAGCGTGGCGGGTAAGTTCGTTGCTGGTGGTGAGATCGAGTTTTCGCTTGATGCTCTCGCGGTAGCTTTCGATGGTCTTGATGCTAAGGTGGAGTTTTTCCGCGACTTGCCGCGTGCCCAAGCCGTCGCCGATCAGTTCGAAGACCTGCAATTCCCGGTCTGACAACAGGGAAATCTTATCGTCGTCCGGATCCAAGTGCGCGCCCACGTGGCGGTTCAGCATCCGCTTCGTCATGTTTTCGCTCAGGTAGACGTTGCCTTGCAACACTTGCCGAATCGCCTCGAGGATGCGGTCCGTGGACTCCTGCTTCCGGATGTAGCCGGACGCGCCCGCATTGAGCGACCGCTCTGCGAAGAGCGATTCGTCGTGCATCGAATAGACCAGCATCTTGATGTGGGGGAAGCGCGCCTTGATCTCTTTGATCAGGGACAACCCGCTGCCTTCCTCGAGCGACAGATCGATCACGACCAGCTCGGGATTGGTGTTTTCGATTACCGTAAAGGCTTCCGCGGCGCCGGGGGCCTCCCCGCAGGGCGTCATGTCTTGCTGGCTGGAAATGACCTCGGACAGGCCGCGCCGCAGGAGGGGATGGTCATCAACGATCATGATGCGATGCACTGGAGTGGAAAGTTTCAAACTGGTCTTGACTGGCATACTTGCCTCCTGTTTGACGTTTCCAAGAATGTCCAAACGGGACTCTGTGCAAGTCCGAGACCACGCCAAGTCCCTGGTAATCGACTAAGTATATCACAGAACAATCCGGGAGTCAGCGATATTTCTCTTTACTTTCTCACAATTCGCCTCTTCAGGATGCGCGTCCCGTCATTTCCTCGATTCCACCTTCCTAACCTTAGTGTTTCCGTTCCGAATTACGGTTACGTATCCATGCAATGCGGCGTTTGCAGCGTCCGGCCTCTGTGCCGGACGGGGAACTCGCAGCACAGGCCGGAATGACAAGCAAACCGGGGAATTGGTGTAGGTTTAGGCCGGCGTTGCATCGTCTCGTCCGGCACAGAGGCCGGACGCTACGAATGCTGGCATACGTCATCGAAGCTACGAAATCGAGGACTTAGCCTAAAATGGGAGTTCACCCCGCTCTGCCGGGGGACACTTACTTCCTGATGTGCGCGTCCGCGAAGTCCAGGATTTTTTCCCAATAGCCGGCGTTAATGGTGTGCTTCGTATCGCGGCGGTATTGGAGCAGGGTGCCAAAATCGGGCCCGGCGATCGATTCTTCGTCCACGACTGTCCCATCGCCCACAAGACCGGGCTTGCCGAGCAATTGGTAGACCGGGTCCGCGGCCTGGAGATTACGCAAGGCGCTCTCGTAGTTGGCCCAATTGTCCTGCATCCCGCCGACATCGAGCAGCGGCCGGGGGGCAACGAGTGCGGTGAGCAGGTGCTGGTCCACCGGCAGCCGGTTCTCGTTGTTGGAGAACTGGGGAAACACATCATTGAACCAATGGGGGAAGACGCGATTGATCCGTTCAACCGTCTCCTGGTCATTGTTTCGGCTGAGGGCCATGCCGCCCGTGCCGGATTGGAGCGGGACGACGAGTGCGACCCGCTCGTCGAATGCCCCCGCGAGGAGCGCGGTCTTGCCGCGGCGCGAATGGCCCGTGATGCAGATGGCCTGGGGGTCGATGCCGGCATCCGTCAGAAGATAGTCAACGCACCGCTGCAGGCCCCAGGCCCACGCCGCGATGGTCCCCCAGTGCGCTTCCGCGGGACCGGGCAGATCCTTAAAGAAAGGGTGGATGCCGTCGGTGAAATCGTTGATGTCCGGATCCATGTTGCTTTCGTGAAACGTCGCGAAGGCGTAGCCACGCCCAATCAGGTACTCGATGCACCAGAAGTCCTTCTCGCTGCCGCGCGAGTCCGCGGGCGGGCATTCGCTGTGGCGCACCGCATCTGAATCAAAACGTACGCGGGGATCATCCGTCACGGTGTAATTGCCGCATTTGTTCAGCGCGAGGAAAACCGGCGCGGGCGTCTTGGAATTCGGCAGAAACAGGGCCAGATGAATCCGCGGTGCATTTTCCGGCAGGGCGGGAAAGGAAATCACCACTTGCCGCAAGGTAGCCTTGCCGCCGAAAAGATCCGAATCCTCCTGCTCGATCACCGCCGCGATGGGTGTGGGGGGAGGCGAATAGCCGTAAACATAGTGCTGGAAGAGCGCCTTCAGTTCCGGCCGCCGTTTTGACTCCCACATCTCGACGGAATCGACTCGCGAGCCGTCCAGCATCACGAGTGGATCCGGCGGCGCCACGCGCTCAGGGAGTTCGGCCACCGGTGGGAATTCCGCCCCGAACGTAATCGAAGGCATTACCACTGTCGCGAGAATGAAAAGCGCAAGATGGATCCGCCGCATGATTGTTTCTCCCCTGGCTGGAGGCCCGCGCCTCGGTATTGCCCAGACGCTACACCATCGTGAGCGGTGGAGCAAGCGTTCGAGCGTTTAGCGCGTCTCGGCCGGGGCGTCTTTATCCTGGGCGCGCAGTTGGAGGACGGGGATGCGGGCCTGATGGCGTACTTGGGAAGCGACACTGCCGAGGATCATGTCCGCGAGGAGGCGATGCCCGTGCGTGGCCATCGCAATGAGGTCGCACCCCTTTTCTTCCGCCAGCCGCAGGATTTCGGCGGCCGGGTTGCCGCAGGCCAGTTGCGCCTCGACGGTGAAGCCCTCGTTCTGGAGTTCGGCGCTGCGACGGCCGAGATAGTCGCGGTCTTCCCGCATCTCCGGCGAGACGTCGAACCATTCCTGGTTCTGGGCCATGAAGCCATCGGCGACATGGACCAGGAGGATGTGGGCGTTGGTCATCCGGGCCAGGGGCCGGATATGTTGGAGAATCGTCTCATCGGCCAGTGAATTCTCCAGGGGAATCAGGATGTTCGTGTACATAATGAGCTCCCACCCTTAATCCGTAAACACGCCCGCAACCGTTTGCACCAGCAAGTATATGTTCAGGATAGCGATAATCGTGGCGACAATCCAGGCGACACGCCGGAGGAACGCGCTATTGGCGAACTCACCCATTTTCCGCTTCTCGCTGGTGAACTGCACCAGCGGGAACACCGCAAAGCTCAATTGCAGCGACAAGATGACCTGGCTGAGGATCAGCAGTTGGCCAACGCCGGTTTCTCCATAGAGCGAGGCCACGATGACCGCCGGGACAATGGCGATCAAGCGAGTGAGCAGACGGCGCACCCAGGGGCGCAGCCGGATATTGAGGAAGCCCTCCATCACGATTTGTCCGGCCATCGTACCGGTAAGCGTCGAGTTTTGACCGGAGGCCAGGAGCGCAATTGCAAACACGACGCCAGCCAGGGGCGCCCCCAGCATGGGGGAAAGCAACTTGTAGGCGTCGCCGATATCGGCCACACTCTGATGTTCCGTGCCGTGGAAGGTGGCGGCGCTCAAGATCAGAATCGCGGCGTTGATGAAGAAGGCAAAGAGCAGCGAGACGGTGGAATCGATGGTCGCGTAGTGTATCGCCATCGTTTTCCCTGCGGGCGTACGCTCGAAGGCGCGCGTCTGCACGATGCTCGAGTGGAGGTAGAGATTGTGCGGCATGACCGTGGCGCCCAAGATGCCAATGGCGATATAGAGCATGGCGGGCGTGGTGACAATGCTGGGAGTGGGCAAGAGCCCGCCGAAGATACCGCTGATGGACGGATGCGCCAACACCAGCTCGTAGGTGAACGACGCGCCAATCACCAGGATTAAGGACGCCACCAGACTCTCCACGTAGCGGAAGCCCCGCGACTGCATCAGCAGCACGACCAGCACATCGAGCGCGGTCAAGATGACGCCCAGCGTGATGGGTAACCCAAACAGAAGGTTGAGTGCAATGGCCGAACCGATCACTTCCGCCAAGTCGCAGGCGGCGATGGCGACCTCGCAAAGCAGCCACAGCGCAATCGAAATGCGGCGCGAATAGTGGTCGCGGCAGGCTTGCGCCAGGTCGCGCCCCGAAACGACACCCAGCTTGAGGGCAAGGTGCTGCAAGAGGATCGCCATCAGGTTTGAAATCAGGATCACTGCCAGGAGCCGGTAGCCGAACTGCGCGCCGCCCGCGAGGTCCGTCGCCCAGTTCCCCGGATCCATGTAACCCACGGCCACCATGAGTCCAGGGCCCGCGAAGGCGCACATCTTCCGCCAGGAGGGGGCCTGCTCCGGGACGGCGATGCTGCGAAACGCCTCGGGAAGCGAGGGCATCGTCACGCGTCCCCGCCAGCCAGGCTCCGGAGCGAGTTCCGGTTCGGGCACGGCAAGTTGCACGGGTTCTGGGAGCGTCGACTTCATTGGCTGGCCCTCATCTGCAAGCGCCACACGGTTTGTGTCCGGGGCCGCTCACGCCAGTGACCGCGGCCTTTCGGGAGATTAGGTGGGACTTATTCACAAAATAGTCTCATCTAATTCTTGCTAGTGTACCCGATTCTAGAAAAAAAAGCAAGGGGGTATCCGATACGGAAAAAATCTGGTACGATAGAGCAGGCTGCTTGTAACGAAAGGTGGGCAGGGTGTTAGGGTGAGTACTTGGCGCGGAAGAATTTTTGAAAGGCAGGCTCCCCGGACAAAACACGCCTGTGCTAGCAGGCGCCTCGGGGAAGGGGTGACGTACGCGAACGCACCAACGGTGGAGCCTGCCTTTCGCATTCTCGCACCGGAGCTTGTCTAAAATAGAGAGACGGACCCGCAAAGCGTATTGGCTGCAGGTACTCTTGGGGAAGGAGTGACGTGAGGCAGATTTCTACCCATGTGCTCCGCAAGTCCGTCTCTCCCTAGGAGAGCGAATGATCGAGTTCGAGAATAAGTCCGGTGAGAGACGGACCCGCAAAGCACGTTGGCTGCAGGTACTCTTGGGGAAGGAGCGACGTGAGGCAGATGTTCACCTCGATGCTCCA
>JACPGD010000355.1 GCA_016182645.1 Candidatus Hydrogenedentota bacterium
AACGTGCCGCGCGTGACGATTTTGTCCAAGCCCTTCAGCCCGCGGATACTCTTGAAGACGGTGCAGGAGATCCTAAAGAAATAGTGGTTTAAGTGACCCGTCGCGTCCGGCACAGAGGCCGGACCTTACGGAGTGCCCGGTGTGCAGTCGTTGGCGGTCTGTCGATCTTTGGTGAAGCACGTGCACAATTCAAGCTAAGGAGTACGGCCCGAACATATGCTTGAGAATGTCGAGGATCTGCTTGATCGGTATTTCGACAAGGACCTGGCCGCCTCGGCGGTCGAAGGGTTGCAGGCGTATTGCGCCAACGAGGCGGCCATCTATGATCTTCGTGGACAGCGTCTCTGGGCAACAAAACCAGAAAGCCAACCAGCGCTGCCTGCCACCGTGCGGGAGGATGCGGCGCTGGCGGGCGCCATCGAGCAGGCCAAGACTTTGCGCACTGCCGTGTCCGCACCGCACGGGGAGACGCCGCGGGTCATTGCCCCCATCATGATCCTGGAAGGCCCCGCCGGTTTCCTGGTGCTGGCGCCCCGTCTGGAACGCGCGGGTACGGGCAACGCGTTGCAGCGCCTCGAGACACTCGCGTCAATGTGCGGCGCGTTGTTTGGCGAAGCGCTGACAGGCAAGCGCACGGGCGCCGATCTCGCCGCCGAGTTGACGGCCCGCTATGAAGAGTTGTCGCTCGTCTATACCCTCACCGAGGCGCTCGATATTTCCAAGCCCGAGCACGAGGCGCTCGCGATCATCTGCGATGCGGTCGCCCACACGCTGGGGGCGGACTTGCTCATCCTGGAGGTGCCTGCGCTGGGCCACTGCACCTTCTACCCCGATTCCCCGGAGGACACGGAAGCACGCCAGCAACTGGCGGCGGCGTTGCTCGAAGAGCTCGCAGCGGCGCCCAGGACCACGGCGACGAATTATCTGGATCAGAGCGAAAAATATGCGCGGATCGCCAAACCATTCGCCCACGCCGCATGTGTGCCGTTGACCGTGGACAATGATCTCGGCATGATCGCGCTCTTGCGCGAAGACCCCCAGGATCGGCTGTTCATGGGGGACGTCAAGATGCTCGAGGCGGTCTCGCGGCAGCTTTCGATCTTCATGACGAACCGGAAGATCACGTCAGCGCGCAAACAACTGTTCGATCTCACCATCTTTGGCTTGGCCCGGCTGGCGGAATCCCGCGACATGGAGACGGGCGAACATCTGGAGCGCGTCAGCAGCTATTGCCGCATTCTCGCGGAGTACTGCCTGGGCCACGGCATCTTTGGCAAGGAAGTCACTCCCGAGTTTGTTGAGACGATCTTCAGTTCCAGCCCGCTCCACGACATCGGTAAAGTGGGCATCCCCGACGCTATTCTGAACAAGCCGGGCAAGTTGACGCCGGAAGAATTCGAGTTGATGAAGCAGCACGCGATCATCGGCGGCGACACCCTGCGCGACATTGAGCACCGCCTGAACTGGGGGGAGAGCACTTTCCTTACCATGGGCCGGGAGATCGCCTACAGTCACCACGAGAAATGGAATGGCACGGGCTACCCCTTCGGCTTGAATGACGACACCATCCCCTTGTCCGGCCGGGTGATGGCCATTGCCGACGTCTATGATGCGTTGACGAGCAAACGGTGCTATAAAGATGCCATGTCGCATGAACGGGCACGCACGATCATTGTCGAAGGACGCGGCGCGCATTTCGATCCGCGCCTGGTGGACGCCTTTCTCGCCTGTGAGGAGCAGTTCCTCCAGGTCTGTGAACTGCTCCACGGCGGACAGAGTTCGGAGGAAACCGCCCGGTTTCTGAGGCATTTCGCCACAACGCCGCTCCAAGGCCCAGGAGTCACCCCGTGATTGTCACCAGAAGTCAACAGGGCCAGGTCACGATCCTGTCGGTGCAGGGGCCGATGGTCGAGGAAGAGTTGCGCGCGCTCGAGACGGAGGTAGACCGCTGCATCAATGCCGGATTGCTGCGCATTGTCCTCGAACTGCGCCAGGCGCCGTTTGTCGACAGCGCTGGCCTCGAAAAAATTCAAAGCATGGTGTCCGACTTCGGGCGGCGCGGCGGCGACGTCCGCGTCTGCGCGCTGAACGACATCTGCCGCGACATCTTCCTCTGCACGCGCATGGAAAGCTTTGTCCAAGTGTTTGACGACCGCGAAAGTGCGGTGAGGAGCCTCCTATGAGCGGTGGCCCGCGCAAGAAGCTGGGCGAAATTCTCATCGAGCAGAACATCCTGTTGCCGGAACAGTTGGAGGCCGCCCTCGAACGGCAGAAGCAAACGGGCCGCCGCCTGGGCCAGGTGCTCATGGACATGGGCTTCGTCGGCCACGACGAAATCATGAATGCCGTGTCCGAACAATTCGGTATTCCCCACGTCTGGCTGCGCAAAGGCCTGGTCGATCCTAAGGTAACCAAGCTCATTCCCAAGGAAAAATGCCAGAATTTCGTGATCATGCCGATGTTTCGCATCCGCCACACGCTGACCCTGGGCATGTCAAACGCCTCGGACCTCTTCGCCATTGACGATATTGAAAGCATTACAGGCTGCAAGGTGCAACCGGTCCAGTGCCGCGTGGACGACGTCAAGACGGCCATCCGCACGTACTATTCC
>JACPGD010000017.1 GCA_016182645.1 Candidatus Hydrogenedentota bacterium
ATTCAATGTTGCGTCTGTAAACGGGTGAAGAACGAAGATCAATGGGTGGGCAAAGTGCTTCACAGCACACTCAATGTGAGTCATTCTTATTGCCCGCAATGCCTCGAAGCGTCGAGGGGGATCATGCTGGTTGAATTGTCGCGGGCGGATCGCAAGAAGGCTGTGTTTGCTTCATAGGCAGACACGGACTGGCACGGACAGCGAATTGCGTAGGGGCGCCGCCGGACCGAACCCCGCAGCCCTACTACCTCTTCTCGACTTCTGTCTTCAATCTTCTTTTCCGAGCAAGAGCCGGGCTGAATCAAGTTGTTCATGTGCGCCGACGAGCACGAGCACGTCCCCTGCCGCTAGCTGGAAATCCGCTCCTGGGTTTGTGTTCGGCTTGCCCTGGCGGACCACGGCGATGACGCTGCAGCCGGTCTGGGCGCGAAGATCCAGTTCCTGAAGCGTCTGCCCGCACGCAGTGCTGCCCTCGCTCAAATAGAAGGTCTCGGTGATGGCCTGTTCCAGGATCTTGATCAAATCGAGGGTCATGACGCGATCCGCCGGTTTACCGCGCATCAAGCCATAGCCCCCCGCACGCAGAGACGCCAATTGCGCGTTGATGATGTTGCCGGGCACGCGAAACTCCTTGAGCAGATGCGCCGCAATCTCTATTGACGTCTCAAAATCTTCGGGAATGACCAGTTTGGCGCCCTTGGCGTAGAGTGGTTCGATGTTTTGGACAAAGCGGACGCGCACGAGCGTGAAGAGCCGGGGATAGAGCGCGCTGACTTGAGCGATGATCCGCTCGACCGCGCGTGGGTCGTTGATGGCGAGGACGAGCGCGTGCGCCTTGCCGATTCCGGCGTGCTGCAGAATGCTCATGCGCGTGGCGTCGCCGACGATCGTGGGGGCGCCGTCGCGGCGCGCCTTGCGGACGAAGGTGGGATTCATTTCAACCACGCAATAGGGGATACGCGTGGCCCTGAGGACATGGGCAAGGTTGTGACCGGTGACGCCGTAGCCGACGATGATCACGTGGTGACGGAAGCTCTCACTGTCCGGGGAGGGTGCGGGCAAATCGGCCACGGCGCGGCGCGTGAACAGCCGATCCGCCAGGGGGGCAGCCGCCGGGAAGAGCAGCGCCCCGATAAGCATCGTGCCCACCGTGTATGCGGTCATGAGCGTGAGTGCGCTCGCGGAGAAATAGCCCAATTCGGCCGCCTGGTCGGCGAGCACATAGGCGAATTCGCTGACGGTGCAGAGGCTGATGCCGGTGATGATGGCGATGCGCAGGGGCCAGCCGGCGAGACGCACGGCCAGGGCAGTCGCGGCGGACTTGAGCACAATGGTCGCGCCGACGGCGGCCAACAGCAGGGGCAGTTGGGCGACAACGACGTCCAAATCGACGAGCATGCCGAGCGAAATGAAGAAGAGGGCGTTGAACACGTCGCGGAAGGGCGTGATTTCCGCGACGAGCTGGTGGCGCTGGTCGGCATCGGCGAGGAGGAGGCCGGCAATGCAGGCGCCAAGCCCCGCTGACCACCCGACTGCCGCCGCGGCCCACGCGCCGCCACAGGCCATGAGGACGGCAAATAACGTCAGCAGTTCGCGGCCGCCATGCTTGGCGATGGTCTGGAGGAAGCGCGGCAAGGCGTAACGCGCAAGCACGACCACCAGCACCAGCCCCGCCAGTGCTGCCGCCTCGCGCATCAGCATGGAGGCAGGACTTTCCCCGGCGCCGTGCATGGCGGAGATCAAGAGCATGACGACAATGACGGCGACGTCTTGCAGCAGCAACACGCCCGTGGTGATGATGCCGACGGAGCTCTCGGACTCGCCGCGGTCGTGGAGCAGTTTCAGAACGATGGCCGTACTGCTGAGGGACACGGCGATGGCCGCGACCACCAGGGGACCAACGCTGGTGGCGCCTGCAAGGAGCAGTGCCGCGGCGCTCAGCCCGCCCACAAAGGCAAATTGCAGCATTGTCGCCCAAACCAGCCGGCTGCCGGTTTGAAGTAAATGGCGGGGAGACAGTTCCAGGCCGACCGTGAACAACAGCAGGACAATGCCAAGCTCTGCAAATCCGGCCGAACTTTCGGGCGCAATCAATCCCCAGCCGGAAGGACCAATGGCGACGCCAGCCAGGAGAAAACCGATGATGGATGGAATGCGGATCGCGCGCAGCGCCATGGCCACAATGATGGCGCTGCCAAAGAGGATTAAGGCGTCGGATAAGAAACTGCTCGAATGCATTGGGAAGTTGTGAGTTCTGAGTTGTGAGTTCTGAGTTGTGAGTTGAGGGTTGTGGGGTTGGCGGAGCGGGTGGAGCCGCTTCATGCCCGCCAGAGTTCGACTTTCGGGCAATCCGCGACGGCGCGCCCGGCGACCACGCGCTCGGGTTGGTGGAGCAGCCGCTGCACGACCTGTTCCTTCTCCACGCCCGACACCAGGAATATTATGCGACGCACCTGTACGAGCAAGCCGGGCGTGACACTGACGCGGTGCGGCGGGGCCGGACGCTCGACGGGGATGGCCCAGTGGCCAGAACTCCGTTCGAGGTCGGCTTCCGTGAAGAGGCTGCACGTGTGCCCGTCGGCCCCGAGGCCGAGCAACGCGAGGGCAAACTGCCCGCCTGCCTCGGCGAAACGGCGGAGATCGGCATCATAGCGCTGGGCGGACTCACCCAGGGGGAACTCCGTTTGCACACGGATGATCTGTGCGTCGGGCAGATGCAGCGCCCGCAACATGGCCAGGGACGCGCCGTAGTTGCTCTCCGGAGAGTCCATGAGGACATGGCGATCATCGCTGTAGGCCATGCAGGCCGTGGCGGCGACGGGAAAAGGGTGCGCCGCAATTTCCGCGAAAATGGGGAGCGGCGTGCGCCCGCCGGAAAGCAGGACGGCCTGCGGCGCCGCGGCCGGCTGCGACAATTCCCGCTTCAGCAGTTCCACGACGGCCGCCTGCAGCGACTTTTCGGATTCATAGTGCGTGACCTGGATGGCTGTGCTCATGGGGTCTCCCGAGGAATTCTTGATACTCTGGACTCGCCAGAACATGCGCGGAATAACAACTCTGTATCATCCTGAGCGAAGCGAAGGATCTCTTGTCACGCTAGATCCAACTCTTGTGTAGAGATCCTTCGCTTCGCTCAGGATGACACAGAATTGTAGTCTTGCCTATAGCCTTAGCGTCAAAGGCGCAAGTGCCCCCCTGGTTCCCGCCTGCAATAATCTTACCACCGTGCATTGAAACGTGCCGCGAGCGCATTGGCAGCGGGCGGGCCTTCGCTGCCGAACGTGTATTTCTCCGGCTCGACGCGACGCGCCTCGAGTTCATGCAGGACCGGCGTGAATATCTGCCAGGCCGCCGCCAATTCGTCGGACCGGATGAACAGGCTCTTGTCCCCTTTGATGACGTCGAGCAGGAGCGATTCGTACGCGTCGGGAATCTTGCCGCCGAAGGCCGCCTCGTAGCTCAGGTCAAGGTCACTTTGCGCCAGTTTAATGCCCAGGCCCGGCACCTTGTTCATGATGCGGAAGGAAATGGCGGCGTTGGGTTGAACGCGAATGACCAGTTCGTTGGCCGTGAGGAGGTCGGGCGAGGTGCGGAAAATGTTGCCGGGCACGTCGTGAAAACGGATGCGGATTTCGGTCATGTTGGTGTGGAGGCCCTTGCCGGCGCGAATCAGAAACGGCACGCCATCCCAGCGGCGGTTCCTGATCTGGAGGACGGCGGCGGCATAGGTGGGTGTGCGGGAACCCGCGGGGACGCCCTCTTCTTCGCGGTAGCCAGAATGCTGGTGGCCTTCAACGGCGCCCGCGGTGTATTGGCCGACGACCACGTCATTGAGGGTTAGCGGCGCGACACAGCGCAACGCCTTGACCTTTTCGTCGCGGACATAATGCGAATTGAGGGCGACGGGCGGCTCCATCGCCACGAGCGCGAGCATCTGGAGGAGGTGGTTCTGCATGACATCGCGGACGATGCCGTATTCGTCGAAATAACCGGCCCGTCCCTCAAGACTCAGGTTTTCCATCCAGGAAATGCGCACGTCGTGGATGCAGTTGCGGTCCCAGATGGGGTCGAAAATCAGGTTGGCAAAGCGGAGGACCATGAGGTTCTGGATGACCTCTTTGCCGAGGTAGTGATCGATGCGGTAGGTCTGGTCTTCGGTGAAGACCTTCGCCATGCTTTCGGTGAGCTGGTTGGAGGAGGCGAGGTCGCTGCCGAACGGCTTTTCAATGACGACGCGCCCCCAGCCGCCGTGGCCGTCACGATGGACAAGGCCGGCGTCGGCCAGTGCGTGCGCCACATCCAAAAAGAGAAAGGGCGGGATGGCCATGTAAAAGATGCGGTTCTCCCGCCCCTGCGGATCGAGATGCTGCAATTCCGTGTGCAACTGCCGGAAACTGTCGACGGAATTGTAATTTCCGCTCACATACGTGCAGCGGGCAAGAAACGCGTCCATGAGTTCACCGCATTTTTCGCCGGGCACATAGCGGCAGGTCAGGTGCTCCATGATCCGGCCGCGGAATGCGTCGTTGCCCATCTGCGAGCGCGAGAACCCGACTACGTGGAATTCGCGGGGGAGCAAGTCCTGGCAGTAAAGCGCGAACAGCGCGGGAAAGATCTTGCGCATGGACAGATCGCCTGAGGCGCCGACCACAACTGCGCTGAGCGGTTGAGAGCGATCCAGATCGAGTGAGGGGCGTTCGCCCATGGGGTTCCTTTCCGCCAGACGCGGCATTGGGACGGAACGCTGCACCACGCACGCGTCACCGCCCGCGCGAGTATAGCGAGCGGGATTCCTTTGGGCAAAGTGCGCATTCCCGAAATGCGCCCGAGAGTCTCCTGTAGCGTACGGCCTCTGTGCCGGACGCAATTACGCAGCGCCGGCCAGGACCTGCTGCCAGCCCGGGATTTGTTGTAGGTCCAGGTCGATGTTGCATGGTTGCGTCCGGCACAGAGGCCGGACGCTACAGGCTGGCTCGGATTACGCCGCGTGTGAGATGGCGGAGGCTTTCAGGAGGACGGCGCCGGGTTCGAGCGCGAGCATGAAGCCGCGCTTGGGCACGGTCTTGACAAGCTCGGCATGACGCGGGGCGGACGCGCGCAGGCCCTTGACGATCTTGCCTTTCTGGAAGTGAATCTGGCCTTCCTCGACAATGTTGTCGCCCCAGAGGGTCTTGTAGATCACGTCGTAGGGGACGCATTCGCCGGGGTGGGCAGCCAGCAGCCGCATGAGGCGGTACTGCTTCTCCTGGAGCGGGATGCGGGTACCGTCGACGAAGATCGCGCCGGGTTCGCGGTCATCCACAATGAGGACGGGCCTGTAGCCGGGGCTTCCAGCCCCGTTCCCGTTCTTTGGTGTTTCCGCGTAGCCGGGGCTTCCAGCCCCGCTCTTCACTGTTGCTGTCGCTTCCATGGGTGCAACCTTCTGTTTTTCCGCCCAAATCTTCAGCAGGCGCGCTTCATGATCGGGCAGGAATTCCTTGACCACTTTGAGGTGCGCCTCGCGCAGGGCCGCGGGTGTGTGCAGGCGGTGTTGATAGAGCGCGAGCAGGGCGGTGCGCGGCAATTCGAGTCCCTCGATCCGCGCCAGCGGCAGCACCTGCTCGTAGAGCCCATGCTGCGTGCGTTCGGCCAGGCGACGGATGCGCTCGACGAAACTGCCGTCGGTGCCGAGGGCCGTGGCGATGGCCGCGGTGGCATCCATGAGCCAGGCGAGTTGTTCGGCGGCGGAGAGGATTTGTCCCGCCATCGTGTTGAAGCTTTCTTCGATCTCGCAGACGGGCCGCTGGCTGATCCACTCGTGAAGGAAGAGCGTGAGCTTGATGGCGCGCACTTCGTCGAAGAAAGGCTGGACATTGCTGTTGCGGTGGCGGTTGATGGGCGTGTCCGCCTGGAGCGGGTCCTCGCGCGAGAGGCGCTTGAGCA
>JACPGD010000344.1 GCA_016182645.1 Candidatus Hydrogenedentota bacterium
AGTAGGCGTCGGCCTTGTCCTGGGTCCATGCGCTGGCCCAGAATCGCGCGCGACTCCGGCGGACGTACCAGTTGGAGAGACTGTCCACAAACTCATAAATCGCGCGCGCCGCGGGGTAGCACTCGACGTTGTCCATGTTGCGGCGCACTTCGAGGGCGGTGCGGTCGAGTTCATTGAGGATCCAGCGGTCCAACTCGGCCTTGTCTGACCGGTCTGACTGGTCCGATCTGTCTGACTGGTCCGATCTGTCTGACTGGTCCGACTCCGGCGGGCGCGCCGGATTGAAGCCATCTAAGTTGGCGTAGATCACAAAAAAGCTGTACACATTAAACCAGCGGATGAGCAACTCGCGCTGCGCTTCTTCGACAATGCGGTCGCTAAGGCGCGTGCTGCTCGTGGGCGGGTTTTTCGCAATGAAGCTCCAGCGCATCGCGTCCGCGCTGAATTTCTCGAAGAGCACGTTCGGCTCGCTGTAGTTCTTCAGGCGCTTCGAGAGTTTCAGGCCGTCTTCGCCCAGGATGTGTCCGAGGCAAATGCAGTTGCGGAAGGGGTGCGGCCAGTCCGCCAGGCGCTTTTCGAACAACACCGTGCTGATGGCCAGCAGCGCGTAAAACCAGCCGCGCGTTTGGTCAATGGCCTCGCTGATGAAGTCGGCGGGGAAATTCTGTCTGAGTTTTTCTTCCGAGCCTGGCAGGTGCGGGTAGCCCCACTGTGCGAAGGGCATCGACCCCGCGTCGAACCAGACGTCAATGACTTCCGTCACGCGGCGCATGCGCGCGCCGGGGTCTTTCGGGCTTTGATACGTCACCGCGTCGATGTACGGTTTGTGGACACGCAGGTGATCGCTGAGTTCCGGGTTCTCCGCCTTGGCCTCTGCCCACACGTCGATCCCCTGGAGGTCTGGCTTGGCGAGGAGTTCGGCGTAAGAAGGAATGCATTCCATGTGGCCAGTCTTTTCGCACACCCAGACTGGCAGCGGCGTGCCCCAGTAACGTTCGCGCGACAGCGCCCAATCGACGTTATTTTCGAGAAAATTGCCGAAGCGGCCGTCGCGGATGTGTTCGGGTTGCCACTTAATCTGTTCGTTGTTCGCAAGAAATTGTTCGACAAACTGCGACGTACGGATGAACCAGCTTTTGCGCGCGTATTGAATGAGCGGGTCCTGGTCGGCGCGCGGGCAGAACGGGTAGGGGTGACGGTATTGCTCGTGTTTCAGAATCAGCCCGCGTTCCTTAAGCACGCGGATGATCGCCTTGTCCGCCGCCTTGCAGAACTGGCCGGCGATGGGCGCCTTGTCGAAGGGGTCCACGTCCGTGACTCGCTCATCAAACGTACCGTCCGGCTTGACGAAACAGAGGAAGCCCACGTGCTGTTCGCGGCAGGTCCGGTAGTCATCTTCACCGAAGGCCGGCGCGACATGGACGATGCCGGTACCCGTCTCGAGGTCGACGAAATCGCCCGCGAGGACGAGCCAGTGCTTCTCCGAGGCGCCCTCGCCGTCAATGCGCCGTGGCGTGTCATAGGCAAAGAGCGGTTCGTAGTGCAGCCCCAGCAGGTCGTGCCCTTTCACCGTCCGCAACACTTCCGCGCTCTCGTCGAAGTAACGGCTGACGAGCGCGTGCGCCAGAATGAAAAACTCGTGATGCTCCGTGTCGCGGTGCCATTTCACGACGCTATAGTCGATATCGGCCCCAACCGCGGCGGCGCAATTGCTCGACAGGGTCCAGGGCGTCGTCGTCCAGACCAGCAGGCTCACTTTGGCATGATGCAGCCCTAGCTTGACACGGCTTTCTTCCGTCAGCGGGAGTGCGACGGTGATAGCGGGGTCGTCGGTGTCGCGGTAACCCTCGCCCACTTCGCCCGCGGACAGCGCGGTGCCGCCTTGCGCCCACCACCACACGACCTTGTGCCCCTGGTAGAGGAGGCCGCGGTCGAAGAGCTGTTTCAGGCACCACCAGACACTCTCGACGTAACTCTGGTGATAAGTGACGTAGGCCTGATCCAGGTCCACCCAAAACCCAATGCGGTCGGTCAGATCTTCCCACTCGCGTTGATAGCGGAACACCGACTCGATGCACGTGCGATTGAACTTCTCGACCCCGAACGCCTCGATGGCTTCCTTGCCGCCGTCGAGAATGCCGAGTTCCTTGCATACCTCGATCTCGACGGGCAGGCCGTGCGTGTCCCAACCGGCCTTGCGCTCGCAATAATGGCCAGTCATCGTTTTGTAGCGCGGGAAAATGTCCTTGATGGTGCGCGTCAGGCAATGGCCCGGGTGCGGCATGCCGTTGGCCGTCGGCGGCCCTTCGTAAAAGACAAAAGGCGGCGCGCCCCGGCGCTGTTCGAGGCTCTTGTGGTAGGTGCCGTGCGCTTTCCAGAAGCGGATAGTCTCTTTCTCCGCTTCCGAGAAGTTGAAGGGGGTTGGCACGGGTTCAAAGATGTTTTCAGCCATGGAATTCTCTTGTTCTTGTTCCGCCCCGGAAGAAACAGGGAAGGATTCATGCACCCACGCATGAAATTGGGCGGGAAATCAGGAGATCATGGCCGTTTCCGGGCTTACATTGCAAAAAATTGCGTCTGGGACCTCAAGAATCGGCTATTCCGAGGCGGTGCCCACATCGCCCATGGAGATGGCTTGGTTCAGCAAGGCATCGTGCGGCGCCAGGGCGCCCTCGAGCATCGTGCTGGCCACGGCCGCGGCGGCCATGCCCATCGCTGCCATACAGAGAATCCCCGCGGCCACAAGCACTCGGCGAAAAAATGTCTTCGGCATGCTACCCCCCTCCTGAATCAATTTGGCCGGAACTTGTCCCCTCTTGACAAGCTATTCATACTCCATGCACACCCCGTTCGTCAAGGCGGCGTCCACGAGGGCCAACATGATGCGG
Source organism: Candidatus Hydrogenedentota bacterium (assembly GCA_016182645.1). Lineage (GTDB taxonomy): Bacteria > Hydrogenedentota > Hydrogenedentia > Hydrogenedentales > JACPGD01 > JACPGD01. The sequence continues at coordinate 2,889 of JACPGD010000344.1, forward strand.
CCATTTACATCTGCGCACATCGACGTCATCCGCGGTTGAACTGCTGTTTTCAGGATTACTCGGAAGGAACACGCAACTCGGAACTTTTCTTCTTCCACCATTGCTTCCTGACCCACCAGACTCCCACGACAAGAATCGCGGCGACGAAGACGTAGTCGATCTCGTGCGAGTAGTGGTGGATCAGTTCCCAGCGTTGCCCGAGCTTAATGCCGGCAAAGAGGAGAACACCGTTCCACATCGTTCCCCCCACCAGCGTGAAGAGCGAGAAGCGGAAGAGGTTCATGTTTCCGACGCCGGCCGGAATGGAGATGAGATGGCGAACGACGGGCACGAAGCGGCAGATGAACACGGTGAGGTCGCCGCGGGTTTCAAACCAGCGGGCCGTGGTTTGGAGGTGGTGCGGTTCGAGCAGCAGGTACTTTCCCAGGCGATGGACGAAGGGATAGCCGCCGAATTTGCCCATGTAGTACCCGATCAGGGAGCCCAGCAGGGTCCCGGCGGAGGACGCGATGATCGCACCCCACACCGAGAATCTCCCCTGGACGACGAGAAATCCCGCAAAACACATGACGATCTCGGAGGGCACCGGGGCAATCATGCTTTCGAGGGCCATCATGATGACAAGGCCGGGATAGCCCAAGACTTCCATGCACGCGGTGATGAAATATGAGATGTGCTCTACCATGCGTTCTCCGGTTGTATGCTCTCCTGACCGCCGAGGCGGCGGCCGGCGGATCTACTCTGGGGAAAGTTGGAAGTGGAGCGCGTAGGGTAGCATAATATGGGCGCAACGCCCAAGGGGGCCGTACCGAGTATGGCATGGGCGGGTGCGGACGCTAGGGAAATCACCGGAAGGACGCCTTCTTGTGATATCTTTTGGATGGGGGAAATGAAGTATGTCCCGGGGGATCGTGCAAGAAGTGCCGCTGTATGCACCGGCGGCTGCATCTGACGGCCTTGCCCTTACGGGGTGCGCCGATACACTCGCTCAGTCCTTGGCGGCCTGTTACCAGTGCGGCAAGTGCACGGCGGGCTGCCCCATGGCGGACGCCATGGACCTTATGCCGAACCAGATCTTTCGGCTGCTTCAATTGGGGGCATTGGAACGCGTCCTGCGCAGCACCGCGATTTGGCAATGTGTCTCCTGCTACACCTGCACCACGCGGTGCCCGCAATCCGTGGACTGTGTGGGCATCATCGATCAAATGCGCCAGTTGGCGCTCGCCCGCGGTATGGTGAGCAACCGGCAAGGCCGCGTGGTCGTCTTTCAGCAGACCTTTCTGGACAACATCCGGCGCCATGGCCGCCTCCACGAACTCTCTCAGATTGCGCACTTCAAACTCCGCGGTTACCTCAAGGATTTCAGTCTCCGTGAACTCTTCCGCGGCGCGGCGCTCGGACCACAACTCTTTCAGCGGCGCAAGTTGCATTTCAGAGGAAGCAAAGTCAAAGACCGCGCGGTGATTCAACGCATTTACGCCCGCTGTAGCCGGGGCTTCCAGCCCCGTGGTCCCTCGATCCCCGGCCATCAGCCCGGTAGTCAGGTGGCGGAATCCCGCGCGCAAAGAACGGGACTGGAAGCCCCGGCTACATTGGGCGCGAAAGGCACGGCCCATGATTGAACTCGGCTACTACCCCGGCTGCGCCCTCCACGGCTCGTCCAACGACTACGAGCAGTCCTTGCGCGCGTGCCTCGAGCGCTTGAACGTGCGTCTGACCGAAGTGGACGACTGGATCTGCTGCGGCGCGTCGGCGGCGCACAGTTTGAACAGCATGCTGGCCGTCGCGCTGCCCGCGCGCAATCTTGGGCTGGCCGAACGCGATCAGCTTCATGAAGTGCTGGCGCCCTGCCCGCTGTGCTCGATGGAGTTGCACAAAGCCAACCATGCCCTGGCGGCGAATGAAGCATTGCGTGCCCGCGTGTCGGAGATTGTGGAAGTTCCGGTGAGCGGGAACGTCAAAGTGCTGAATCTTATCCAGGTCTTCGAGCGGGCCGGCCTCGAGCGCATCCGGCGCGCGGCACGCAAATCTATCGCGCATCTTCAGGCCGCCTGCTACTACGGCTGCTTGCTCACGCGCCCGCCGGCCACGGTCCAGTTCGACGACGCGGAACGGCCCCAATCGATGGAGGCCATCGTCGAGGCGGCAGGCGCGAAAACAGTGGTATGGAACTTCGCCACGGAATGCTGCGGCGCCGGCATGACGCTCGCCTCTGAAAAAGTCGTGTTGGAATTGTCGCAGCGGATCCTGCGCAATGCGCTGGAACACGGCGCGAACTGCCTGGTGGTGGCCTGTCCCATGTGCCACGTGAACCTGGACATGAAACAGCAGGACACACGGGAACAATTCGGGATCGAACAAGTGCTGCCGGTGTATTACCTCTCGGACTTGGTGGGGATGGCGCTGGGGTTGAAAGAAGCGCAGTTGGGCACGGACCGGCATTTTGTGCCCGCAAGGAACGGTAGGTAGAGCAAATAAGGATGTCACGAGTCGGCGTATATTTGTGTTGGTGCGGCGAGAACATCGCGCACGCCTTTGATATGGACGAGTTGACCGAAAAGGTCAGCGCGTTTCCGGGAGTGTCTCTTGCCGTCAATTACAAATATATGTGTTCCGATCCCGGCCAGGCGCTGATCCGTGACAAGATTAAAGCGGACGGACTTGACGGCATCGTGGTGGCCTCTTGCTCTCCGCACATGCACTTGAAGACTTTCCGCGCCGCGGCCGCGGCCGCGGGCATGAACCCCTATCTCGTCGAAATGGCGAACATCCGCGAGCACTGTTCCTGGGTCCACGAGCCGTATGAAGAGGATACACTGGCGAAAGCCGTCAGCATCATTCGCCTCGCAGTGGCAAAAGTTCGCCGCAACCACGCACTCGAACCCATCCGTGTGCCGCTCACCAAGCGCGCGCTCGTTATCGGGGGCGGTGTCGCCGGCATCCAGGCGGCATTGGACATCGCGGACGGCGGCTACCAGGTGGTGCTGGTCGAGCGCGAGCCGTCGATTGGCGGGAAGATGGCCGGTTTGTCGGAAACGTTTCCGACGCTCGACTGCTCGCAGTGCATCTTGACCCCGCGCATGGTGGAGGTGGGCCAACACCCCAACATCAAGCTCTACACCTGGTCGGAGGTGGCCTCGGTCGAGGGCTTTGTCGGCAATTTCACCGTGCACATCCGGCAGAAGGCGCGCTTTGTGGACATCGACAAGTGCAATGGCTGCCTCGAGTGCTGGAACCGCTGCCCCACCCGCGAGGCCGATAGTGAATTTGATTTCGGGTTGGACAAGCGCAAGTCGATTTACACCCCGTTCCCGCAGGCCGTGCCCGCGCGGCCCGTGATTGACTGGCGCACCTGCTCGTGGTTCCAGCGCAAGGAATGCGGGTCGTGCAAGAACGTGTGC
>JACPGD010000358.1 GCA_016182645.1 Candidatus Hydrogenedentota bacterium
GTAGTCCGTTTGAGCCTGGAGTCGGCGTCCGCCAGAAGGATGTTACGCTTTCGTCAGGCACTTATTACTGGCAGGTTGGCGCCATCGGGACGAATGAGTTATGTGGTTGGGGTGCCTATTGCCCTTCGCCAGCCTGGCGGCTCAATATCGTGTGCACAGTTCCGTCACCGCCATCTCTGACTGGTCCGACTAATAATTCAACCCTGCCTCCAGGCCCTGTTACGTTTAGTTGGGCAGCAAGCAGCGGCGCGAATCGCTACCGCCTGAAGATTTGCACCGATCAGGCGATGTCAAACCACATTCTGGGTAGCCCGTTCCAGCCAGAGCCGGGAGTTCAGCACCACGACGTATACTTGAACGGGGGCACGTTCTATTGGCAAGTGGGCGCAATTGGTGCCGACGAATCGTGTGGGTGGGGAAGCTATGGACCTGCAAGCCCCTGGCGGCTTGATGTGCGATGTCCTGTGGTCGACTCGCCGGGGCCGCTTTCGCCCGCCGCCAATGCGGTTATCTCTCCGGGGGTTATATCTTTTCAGTGCGGCAGCGTCACAGCAGCTTACCGCTACCGGCTGCAAATAACTACCGATTCTGCCATGCAGGATCACGTGCCCGGCAGTCCGTTCGAACCAGTGGCGGGACTGCGGGAATGGTTCGTCGATTTGGGCGCTGGCACGTTCTACTGGCAGGTGAGTGCCATCGGCCAGGATGAGAGCTGCGGATGGAGCGATTGGTCACCGGAGCCTTCACGCAGGCTCACGGTCATCTCCGGAGACGGTGGGCGGCCACTAGGTATAGACGTCTCACATCACAATGGCTCAAACATTAATTGGCCTGCCGTGAAGGGGGACTGCCAAAAGAGCTTCGCTTGGGTGAAAGCGACCGGCGGTGTAACGGACACCATAATTGGAAAGATACTGGAGAAAATGATCGATGGCCAGTTTGTGGCCAATATGACTCGGGGTTTGGACGCCGGGTTGGTCATGGGGGCGTATCACTTCGCTTACCCGGAAGCCTACACGGCCCAGGACGAGGCCGACCATTTCCTGGAAGTGGCACGGGATTACATCGGCCCGGGCTTCCTCCCGCCTGCGCTCGATCTGGAAAGCGATCCCAACGAGAACTCGTATCCCTACCGATTGGGAAAGGCGAACTTGTCTGCGTGGGTCCTCACGTGGTGCCAGAGGGTCGAATCCCTTACAGGAATAAAACCAATTATCTATACAAATAGACACTATGCGACAAATTACCTTACTGAGGAGGTCGCCACGTACCCGCTTTGGCTTGCCACGGATTCCGGTAATCCTGATGAATCACCCACTGGTCTGTGGCCTTGGAACACGGCCACCTTTGTCCAGTATGACTTTGACGGAACCTGCGTCGGCCTGGCTGGTGCCGTGGATCTGGACGTCTTCAACGGTTCTCAGCAGCAGTTCCTGGATCTGATACAGGGGGGAACCGGGGGAGAAGGAGAAGGCGAAGGAGAGGGTGAAGGCGAAGGTGAATGGCAATTCCCGATTGGGGACGGGCATTCCTACACCCACGCAAACGACGGCGATGATTGGTATGTGGCACAAGAGTTTGGAGACTGGAATGGAGACATTCCCGGATATCATCTGGGGGAAGATTGGAATCATGAAGATGGCGGCAATTCCGAATGTCTCGTGAGTGAGTATGGGCCAGTGCATGCCGTAGCGAACGGGCAAATCGTGTACGCACAAAACGCTGGCGGTAAATGGGGTAACGTCGCAATCATTCGCCATGATCTGTGTGATGGCTCGGAAGTGGAATCCCTCTACGCCCACTTGGACACCATCAACCGATTCTCCGGCGTTGTCAGCATGGGAGAGGTCATCGGCACGATCGGCGATGGCAACGGCTACTGGTCGTGCCACTTGCACTTCGAGATGCGGGCCAGAAATTGCCCGAACTGGGGGCAACCGGGGCCCGGCTATTCAGCCACGAGCAAACCTGCCGGTTGGCTGGACCCCAGTCTCTTTCTGAACGAGTCTCATTGTATTGGCAGCCTTCCGCTCCCGCCACCCGAGAGAAGCTTCGCCCGGGAAACAGGCGACTCGGCCGTATACTTTTTCACTGGCGGTCGAAAATGGATGGTACTTCTTGAAAGGTATTTCCACAGGTTTACCCCGGGCCAACCCTGTGCCGATACATCCTCGTTCCCCATCATCCCCCAGTATCCGGCCGGGACTCTGAATGCGTATGCCAACGGTCCGGACATCTTCGAGAAGTTCATCTGCGTGCGTGGCCAGACCTCAGGCGTCAACGGGCATGCTCCGGGCGCAGTGTTCGAACTCGGAGAACACGACGACGAGGTTGATCCCTACAGCTGGCAATGGCATGTCTTCTTGAATCAGACGATCTTTGAAGGACATCGCTTGATTGCGCATGGAGAATTGCCAGAGGAAGCACATGCAGACATTCTTGAAATAGCCGACTTAAAGCTGGACTGCATCATTAATCAAATGAAGGTGAAGGTGAAGGCGAAGGCGAGGGTGAAGGTGAGGGTGAAGGTGAGGGTGAGGGCGAGGGTGAGGGTGAAGGCGAAGGTGCATTGAAGGTATCTCTCTCACCGGCCGCCGCGCGCGATGCGGGGGCGATGTGGTGTTTGGATGGAGGTGACTATCACGTGAGCCACTTCACACTAACCGGCATAGCGCCCGGTGCTCACATGATCTGTTTTAGGCCCGTCTCTGGCTGGACGACTCCTCCGGATCAGCCGGTGCAAATTAGCTCGGGCCTGATTACGTACGCCTCAGGGCAATACGTGTCCTGGCCGGTGGGCGCGCTGAAGTTCCGGCTGTTTCCCGCGGGCGCGCGTTATGCGGGGGCGATGTGGCGTGTGGATGGTGGGGATTGGCATCCAAGCCACTTCACCATGCTAAACCTGGCGCCGGGCACGCGCCGGGTGGCGTTCAAGACTGTCCCGTGTTGGGTGACGCCGCCACCGCAGGATGTGACCATCGTGGCCAATGAGACGCGGGACGGCTCGGCCACGTACCAGCCTGTGACCACGGGCGCGGTCAAAGTGCGTCTCATTCCGACGGCCGCGCGGGATGCGGGGGCGCTGTGGTGGGTGGATGACCGGCCGCCCCGGGCGAGTCATTTCACAGAGACCGGTCTGGAACCTGGTCCGCACACGCTACACTTCCTGGCGCTGCCGGGGTGGTGCGAGCCTGAAGAGCAAATCATAGTCGTGGCGGCCTGCCAGACGACCGACGTTTTCGCCGAATACCGGCGCCTGGGCGCGCTGAAGGTCCGGTTGCTGCCTGAGGAAGCGCGTCTCGGTGGTGCCGGCTGGCGTCTGGATAATACTGGTCCGTGGTGGCCCAGCCACAAGACGCTGTTCGATCTCTGTGCGGGCCCGCACTGGATCGAGTTCCAAGAGGTCGCCGGCTGGCAGGCGCCGCCCGCGCAGACGGTCGAGGTGCCCCCACTGCAAACCACGCTCCCGATCTACACCTATGTCCCCGCGCTTGCCGGCGCGTCCGCCGACACCATTGGCGAAGGGGAGGGCGAAGGCGACATTGGGGCGGCCGTGAAGGATGTGGCCGAGGCGTTGCTGGCGGCATTTGCGACGGCGGACGCGGACGGTGACGGCAAGATTAGCCTGGCCGAGGCGCAGGCGCACTTGGAGACATTAACCAACGGACAATTCGATGCGCTGGATCTGGACGGCGATGGGGCCGTGTCGGAGGACGAACTGTTGGCGGTGACGGGGGCACCCGCGGGCTGTCACGCCAATTCCCCGTTCGGACGTAGTTTGTATAAGCTTCTCAGTGACGCGCTGCTCATCGGGCTGGCCAGCGGTTCTCACTTGCTCCGCCAGAGACTCTGAGGTTATTTTTTCATTGCCACGCGGCTTGCGCAACCGCAGATTACGCAGATATTCGCAGATATTTGCTGGGGTGTGCGGACTCTTTGTTGGAGGGAGTGACCCAGTTTCCGGCAGTTTAGGCCACCGATGTGCGGTTGGTGGAAGTTGCCTTTGGCTCACGCCGTCCATTGTGCGGCGGCGCCGGAACGCAAGGCCTGATTGGCCAAGTGGGCCGCGGCGGCGGCGCTGGCGCCGGTTTCGGCGGGGGCGTTGGGTGTGGCGCGGGTGCGGATGCACTCGATCCAATTGCTGAGGTGAAGCACTTCTCCTGGCGGGTTGTCGTAGAAGTCCGCGCCGCGCGGTCCCGTGCCCAACACGAGTTCCTCGTATGGAAACGTCCGGCGCGGTTCCGGGTGCACTTCGTAGCGGCCGCGATCGCAGTAGAGCGTGGCCTCCGATCCCATGAATTCCATCATCGCCGCGTTGCGCGCGTTGTAGAACGTGCCCTCGTAGTAGACCTGCGTCTCCGGTTGCTCGTATTGGAGCAGGGTCTGCACGGTGTCCGGCGTTTCCCACTGATCTCTGTTGGTGAACCAGTTGCCGATGCTGACGGCGCGCGCGGGGTGGTCCAGCCCCAGGAACCAGTGCGCGACATCGAGGTAATGCACCATGAGATCGGTGAAGAGGCCGCCGCCGAAGTCCCAGAACCAGCGCCAGTGCCGGAAACGGTACTCATCGAACGGCTGTTCCGGCGCATTGCCCAGGAACCGCTTCCAGTCCACCGTGTCCGGCGTAATGCCGTAGCTTTTCTTAGGCGCGCGGTCGGTGTTGCGATTCCAGGTCAGGTGGACTTTTCGGATCTCGCCCAATTTCCCCGAACGTACGACTTCGAGTGCCTTCTGGAGGTGCGGCATGCTGCGTTGCTGCATGCCGACCTGGACGATGCGCTGGTTCCGGTTCTGGGCGTCGATAATCGCCTGGCCCTCGGACGGAACGTGCGTCAGCGGTTTCTCGACGTAGACGTCTTTGCCCGCGTTACACGCATCCACCGCAATGGGCACGTGCCAATGATCGGGCGTGCCAATCACCACGGCGTCAATGTCCTCGCGCGCCAAAAGGTCCTCGTGATGCCGGAATGCAGCCGCATCTTTGGCGGCCAACTTCAGGCCCTCCTGGAGATTCCCCTCATACACATCGCACACCGCGCCAAGGCGCACGCCGGGCATGCCTCCCAGCGCCTGCATGAGCTGGCGGCACCGCCCGCCGGTGCCGATGCAGCCGATATTCAGCGTCTCGTTGGCCGCGTAACCACGGGAAGTGGCGGCGAAGCCCCCCGCGACCACCGCCGCGGTGTTGAGACCGACCTGTTCCAGGAATTCTCTCCGGTCAATTGATGACGACATCGTGCACATCTCCCGTGTGGTAGGTGGCGCAAAGGACGGAAACGACCACAAGGACAGAAAGGACAAAGCAGTTACTCGCTTAGATAGAGCGCGTACAGAGTGGCATGATCGAGGCGAAAGACAATGCGTATTGTTTTGCCCGGCAGCGTGCTCAGGGGCTGCGCCCAGCCGAGCGGTGCGTCGATCTGATCGCCGCTAACGGGCTGGCAGTCGTCGAAGGTAAATTCTGGAATCGGCTTGCCTTCCCCATCTTGCAGCTCGGCTAGGACTTCACCCGACGTGGCATCGGCGTTAATCCGGAGTGCCCCGGCCTGGAGGACAAGGGGGCGCGTTTGCAATTCTCCGTCAGGGGCCGTGGACTGCCAGCCGGCGTAGCGGTCTTTTTTCATGATGAGCAAGCCGATCTGGCGTTCCTCGAACCGGTTCACTTTGTGCCCGCGGGCGTACCCGCCGTAATACAAGTAAACTTGGTCTCCGACTGGCACCTGCTCATCAATCCAGGCGTGCGCGTGGTCCCAGGCGCCGCGCTCGGGGTTGGGGGAGAAGAACGGCGTTGTGTCGCGGGTCCAGTGTTCGCCATCGTGCGACCAGGCGAGCGTGGTGTGGCCCATGCCGTATGCATCGGGCGGGTCGGGCGGCGTGTCGACTTTCACGTCGTCGCGCAGCACTTTCACCATGCCGATGAGCAATTCGCCGCGAGGGAAATAGCCGTCCATGGCATAAAACTGCGTCTCGCCGGAATCCCGCTCCTGGTCTGGCAGAATGACATAGCGGGCCGGGGTCCACTGCTCAAGATCAGTACTGAAGCTGTGCATGGTGATGCGCCGCTTGCCCTGCCACCAACCGCCTTCGCGGTAGACGGAAATGGTGGCGATGTACCGGCCGCGGGCGGCATCGAAATAGATGCTGTTGATATCGTGGTTGTGATGCAGGACCACCGCGTCCTTCAGCCAGGCCCAAGACAGGCCGTCCGGAGAAATGCCGAATTTCAGCCCGCCTTCCGGGGCGTGGAACCCGAAGACAAACCGGCTTTCGGGCCGTGCCGCGAGCGGCCCCGCGTTGATGATGCTGACGCCGAATTGCATTTCGCCGGGCAAGGCCAGGGCCCGCGCCGGCCGTTCCCAATGGATGCCGTCCTCGGATTCCAGGTACCCGACGGTCTGGCGATTCGTTTGGAAGTCCTCGGTGCACCGGCCAAACCACAGCCGAAACTCCCCCGAATCCGCGCGTATCACAGACAGGTACGGCTGAAAGCAACCGTCCTCCTTGCCCGAGACAATCGGATTCGGAATCGCTGGATCTCGTTGCGGCATGCTGACCACGCGCAAAACATTGGACGTGGATGCGATAAGGGCGTCGTCAATTAACAGGTGAGGGCCGGGCTTGAGGATCAGAGGCGGTTGTAGCACCTCCGTCTGGCCGGGCGTGTAGATAGTGGCGAAATCATTGATCACCGCCTCCTGTTCGCAGTGGTAATCGGTGCCCAATTGGGCCGTGGCTGTCAACGACGCCGAGAAGATGAGCGCAAGAATTGTTTTCATGACGAGACGCTTCCCAAGCCTTTGGATCATTCCCGGAGGTATAGGAGAGCGAGGCCGCCCGGTGCAAGTTTTTACTGGCCTGGGCCGCCGCGCCTTTCCTCCGCCCGCGGTTCGTCACCGCCCAGAGCAAGATAGGCAGTATATTGTTCGGCGGCGGCGGGCAGCTTGCCTTGAGCGAAATAGGTGTCGCCCAGGTAAAGGAGAAAATCCTTCTCGTGCGGCATGTGCTGCAACGCTGCCTGAAGCAGCGCCTCCAGGTCACCGTATTCCTCCCAGCGCGTTAACACCTCGACCTGGCTGTCCACAATCTGCCGGACATAAAACTGGGCATTGAAGTCGTTCGGATCGATTTCCAACGACGCGAAGAATGGTTCGAGCGCGTGCATGCCGATGGCCAATCCGCCATAGTAGCGTTGCACCCCTTTCAAGTCGTTCAGGCGCGCTTGCTGCCGGAGTTCGAGCGCCGCCAGCCCGTCCGCCGGCGCACCCGGCGCCAGAACGGCGGCGATTGGCGTGGCCTGCGCCTCGATTTGGGCCACCGAGTCCTGCACCGTGCGCCCGTACACGAGCTTCGGTGCGAGAAATTCCGCCCAGGGCCGGTCATCCGTCATCAACGTCCCGCCGGCCGCAAACGCGTCGATGGCTTTGGCGTCCAACAGGAACGAAGCCAACACCTCAATCGCATCGTCGAAGCCCGCCAGTGCCAGCGCGCGTTGCAGTTCCGGCTGCGCCAGCCGCGCTGTGGCGCGCACATAATCGACCTGCAAGGGCTGATTGCTGCCAATCAGGAACACATCGGCATTAATGAACCACGCCGTATAGTGAGGGAAAACCGTCGTGAAGGTGTAGACAAGCGAACGCACGACCTCCGGATTCAGTCCATGCAGCGGGACCCACTGCGACACCAGTCCGCCCGGCGCGAGGTGCTCCAGGCAGAGTTGGTAATACTGTTGCGTGTAAAACGTGGACACCCCCGCCAATGCCAACGGCATCGGCTCGAAGGTAATCACGTCGTAGCGGTTGTCCGTTGTCAGCAGGTAATTGCGGCCATCGTCGATGTGGAATTGGACATTGGGTCGTTCGATGACATTGAGATTGTCCACGGCGAACAAGGGCGCGGCCTTCTGGACATCGGGAGAGATCTCGACGGCATCGATGTGCTCAAAGCCCGCCAAGGCCAGCGTGCCACACGTAATGCCTGATCCGAAACACATGAAGAGTACCCGTTTGGGGTCGCGGTCGAAGAGCAATGGCAGCGCCCCTTGCAGCCGGTTCATCTTCACGCCCTTCTCGATGGAGGCCGTGGCCTGGACGCGGTTGATCCACAACACCCGGTTGCTGCCCCCCGTTTCGTTCACCGGCTCTGACACCGCCACGGTCCCCTCGACCCCCTCGCGGAACGAGAGCACGCGGTGGTCCTCGGGGACATACCCGGCGTTTAGCGCCTGGCTCACGTCTTCCGGCGCACGCATCAGCGCCAGCGCCATGAGCATGGTGAGCAATGCGCCCACACCCATCCGCGCAAACCCCACGGGCGGCGCCGCCAGGAGCGCACATGCGCCAATGAACAGCAGCACGCCGAGCAGCACAATGCCCTGGTGCGCACCCAACAACGGGATAAGCACAAACCCGCCCGCCATCGCGCCAAGCACCCCGCCAAACGTGTTTGCGCTGTATAAGATCCCAATGTCCCGGCCCAGGGTCGCCCGGAAACTGCTCGCGGCCCGCACGACGAGGGGGAACGTCATCCCGAAGCAGAAAGTGGGGGGGAACAGGGCCATGAAAGAGAGGACAAACTTGCCGCGGATCTCGACAGCCCATTCACTGCCCCCGCTGCGGTAAATCTCATTTAGTCTCTGCGGCAAATCGGCGATCAGCGACAGCATAAAGATCGACAGGACACCCGACAGCGCCATCACGATGCCCAGCGCCACTGCGGGCCGCTTGAGCCGATCGACAAGCAATGAGGCCGCCGCACTGCCGAGCGCGATTCCGCACAGGAGCGTGGTCAGCATGGTGGTATAGGCGTAGGTCGTGCCCAGAAACACAATCACGAGCAAGCGCGTCCACAACACCTCGAGCGCCAGCGCACAAAAGCCCGACAGCGCAAACGCTCCCAGCACCAACCAGACCACGAAGCGCCGTTCGGGTGCTTCCGCCGTCTCTGTCGCCTCTGTCGCCCCTGTCGCCTCTGTCTTCCCTGTTGTCCCTGTTGTCCGTTCTTGGAACTGGCTCACTCCTAAGGCCACCAAACCCACCACCACATTCGCCACCGCCCCCATCAACGTTGTGCGGGTGTAGCCCTGTGTTGCCAGCAGGAAGAAACCGGTGAAGAAACAGCCCGCCACGGCCCCCAGCGTGTTCACCGTGTATAACGCGCCTATCGGCAAGCCGCGCACGCGCGGTTGCCGCGTTACGAACTTCGACAACAACGGCAGCGTCGCCCCCATCAGCGCCACGGGCGCGAGCAAGAGCACCAAGGCCAGCAGCGCACGCAGACCGATGGCCGCGCCGCGCGACCAATCGAAGATCTTCAAGACGGCAACTACCGCGCCTTCCCCATACGACACCGTCAGAATAAACAGCAGCGCCCACAGCCCGACGATGATCTCGAAGAGGCCATAAAGCCGCAGCGGCCGGGTTGTGCGGTCCGCCAAACGCCCGCCCCACAGACTCCCGAAGCCCAGCCCGAGAAAAAAGATCG
>JACPGD010000036.1 GCA_016182645.1 Candidatus Hydrogenedentota bacterium
ATTTGAGAGTTCGCGCCTCACCAACATCCACACCCACGAAACCCAACCCGGCGCCCTCTTCTCCTACAATGAAAAACCCTCCTTCGGCCTCCTCAGTTTTGATACGCGCGCCCGCGACCCCCGCGTCACCTACAGCATCATCAACATCGACAACCAGACCGTCCACGAACACACGCTCCACCGCAGCGCACTCACTTTTACCCCTGCTTCCCCCTCCCCAACTCAGAACCGGCAACTCAGCACCCAAAATTCATCCTTGCGCGTCGCCCAAATGCAAGGCATACCGGAGAAATGGGGTCTTGACGCAAACATGAAGGTCTTTCTCGAACAAGTGGAGGAAGCTGCCACCCAGCGCGCTGACGTCTTCATCACCCCCGAATGCTGGCTCGATGGCTATGCCGCGCCCGATCCCGCCTCGACACCCGAGCGCCTGCGCACTGTCGCCCAGCCCCTTGAGGGCAGCCCCTATCTCGAAAAAGTTGCGGATGCCGCTCGCCGCCTCCAGCTCTGGATCTGTTTCGGCTTCACCTCACTCGAAGACGGGAAGATCTACAACACCTGCGGCCTCTGGGACCGCGCAGGCAAACTGCACGGCGCCTACCACAAGACCCACCTCCAGACTCACGACCTCCAATTCAGCACCGGCACGGCCCTCCCTGTCTGGCCCAGCGAATTTGGCCCCCTCGGCATGATGATCTGCGCCGACCGGCGCTGGCCCGAAACCGCCCGCACGCTCCGAGTCCAGGGCGCCAAGCTCATCCTCAACCCCACCTACGGCATGCACGGCGAATTTAACCTGCAAATGATGCGCGTCCGCGCCTACGAGAACCAGTGCTACATCGCGTTTACCCACCCCCAGCAAAGCCTCCTTGTCGGCCCTGGCGGCGACATCCTCACCAATGTTGAAAGCGACACCCCCGGTCTCACCACCACCCAAATCGACCTCGCCAACGCCACCGACGACAATCACCTCCAAGACCGCCGCCCAGACCTTTACACTCCCCTGATACGATAGGAAATAGAACCTCCGCCCACCGCCCGATCAGTCCGATCCGTTCGATGTCCCGTGCGTCATTTCCCAAACGCCAGACTGCCGCGCTCCTTACAAAACTCCGACCTGCATCCACTGCTGTCCCCAAGCCGCCAGCCACTCGCCTCTTTCCGGTAGTAGTACTGCACCCCCTGAAGAATCGGCCCATTCTCTTGCCCTTGCCGCCGCGTATATACCTCAATCTTCGCGTCAATCTCCCCAAACACCAGATACTCTCGCGAAACCGTCACAATACTGGCCGCTTCCTCCCCCGCCCCCTTCACCTCCCGCTCATGCTGCGCCGCCACCGTCGCCAACTCCCCTGTCAACTGCCGCTGCTCCGCCGTCGAACGCATCCACAACAACAACACCCCCGCCAGCAATCCAAACAACACCGCCCGCCGCCGCACCCCCGCGGGCCCCGGCCCCTGCACCCGAGCATCCGTCGCAGGCTCATCAGGCATGTTACGTCCCTCTCGTTTCGATTCACCCACACCATATCTCCTTATTCACGCCACAGCGCTCCCGGTGTCACTTCCTCCTATTGGCCGACAACAATCATCGCGAACCCATCATACCCCTTTGCGCCCACCGTCTGAATCGCCGTCGCACTCACCCCTGGCGTCGCCCCGACCAGCTCGTTGAAGCGCCGGATACCCAGCACCATAGGGTCCGTGCTCTCCGCGTCTGCGACCTGCCCGTCCCGCACCACGTTATCCGCCACGATCACCGTCCCTGGCCGCGCCAGCTTCAAGGACCAGGCAAAATACTCCGCATACGAAGGCTTGTCCGCATCAATAAATACCAGATCAAACGGCCCTGCCCCCTCCGTCACCAGAGCCGCCAGCGAATCCACCGCCTGCCCCACTCGGATCTCCACCTTGTCCCCCACCCCCGCCCGCGCCAGGTTTGCCCGGGCTACCGCCGCATGCTTCTCCTCTAACTCCAGCGTAATCAACTGTCCACCCGGCGCCAAGCCCCGCGCCAGCCAGATTGTGCTATACCCGCCCAGTGTCCCCAACTCGAGGATCCGCCGCGCCCCACACCCCCGTGCCAACAACATCAAGAACTTCCCCTGCACAGGTGACACCTGTATCGCCGGCAACCCCGCCGTGGCACTCGCCGCGACCACCCCCGCCAACACTTCCTCCCCCGGCAATAGCACCGATTCCACATACGCATCCACTGCCGTCCAGATGTCCTGCATCACGGATTCCTCACGAACGCCTTGCGCTACAAACCGAAACTGGCACCTATCCCATCGTACACTAAACGTACGCTCACGTTGGAACAGGGATATGCACCGCGTCTAACTGATCAACAGGGAGCAGCCTCCCGGCGAAACACGCCGATCCTGGTATATTGCGCCTCCGATCCCCGCAATTCGAACCAAGGATTCCGAATTCTCTCGTCCCGCCGCCGCTTGACTCCCCTTCGCCCGGTGAGTAGCATCAAACGATCAGTTTTGGGGTGACGCACCAAATGCTCGCGTCCGGGTAATAGGGGCTAACTCTACTGAACTCAAGGAGTAAGCACACACTGGAAATCCTCTGTCTTGAAATGACGCCCTTCGTGGAGAACTGCTATGTACTCAGGGAGGGCGGCGAGAGCATTGTGATCGATCCGGGCGAGGCGACGGAGGAGTTGAAAGCGGCCGTGGCGGACACGCAGGTGACCATGATCGTGAATACGCATTGCCATATCGATCATGCCGGCGGGAACGCCGAAATGGTCCGACTGACCGGCGCGCCGCTGCTGTGCCATGCCGATGACCTGCCGCTGCTGCGGACGATCGAGCAGCAAGGCATGATGTTCGGGGTACCGGTCGAGGCCTCCCCGGATCCGGATCGTTTTATTGCCGAAGGGGACACCATTCATGTGGGCAGCGCGGCCTTGCGCGTGCTGCACACCCCCGGGCATGCCCCCGGGCATGTGGTGCTTGTGGGCGATGGGTTTGTGATCGGCGGCGATGTCTTGTTCGCGGGGTCGATCGGCCGTACGGATTTGCCGGGGGGTGACTACGAGCAACTGATCGAGAGCATCCGGACCAAACTGTTGCCGCTGCCGGACAATATGGTTGTTTACTCCGGCCACGGCCCGGCAACGACCATCGGCCGCGAACGCAAACACAATCCATTTCTGACGGGTTTATGACTATGTTTTCCGCGATCTTGTTAAGTGCCCTGGCTGGGGCCGTGGAACTGGGCCTGGCGCCCGACCAACCCCTACCGCATGTCTATGTGGACGATCCGCTGATCTTGGAGTTGCGCTCGGACCAGGATACCGAGGCCAGCGTCGAACTCTCGGTGCAACCCGAACAGGGCGCACCGGTGGTGATCCAGTTGCCGGCCCTGAAATTGCGGGCGCATGGCGCGCGCTGGGTCCCGGTCAAAGATCTGCCCTCCGCCCGAGGCCAGTACCATGTTCAAGCCAAGATTACTATAGGCGGCGCGGTCGAGGAACAGGCCGGGGACTTCTTCCGGATCGATCGCCCGCCGGCGCGGCCCGTGACGGCGGCATATGCCCATGGGGCCGATGCCGACCGGCAGGCGCTGCTGGCGCTCAGCAGCGTGGGCATAAAGACGATGCGGCTGAATGCCTCCCGCGAAGACATACAGGAGCGCCTGAAAGAGGCCGCCCAACAGGACTTCAAGGTGGTGATTCATCTTGATCTGGCGCAATTGAGCGAGCCGGGGGCGCTCGTCACCCAACTTGCGAGCAGCTTCTGCGGTGATATTGTGCGGTGGGAGATTGATCCCCACGGCGATCCGCGGCTGCTTGGACAAACGGCCGACACCATTCGCAAGACGGGGTGCAATGCCTCCCTCGCTGTGGTAGTGCCGGACGCCGAAACGCTGCGCGGGCTGCTCCAGTACAAATCCGGCCACCAGGTGCGCGAGGCGGTACTCCTGAGCGACGCCCCGAGTGAGCAGGAAATTGCCACGATCCGCCAATTGATCGAGCAGGCGGGGTATGAATCGTGGAGCATTTATGTGCTGGGACGCGGTGTGGCGGCCGGAGCGGCGAATCCGGGCGAGGCCCTGGTGCAGCAGATCGCGAAGAACCTGGCCGCCGGCGCTCTGCAGACGGGATTCGCGCGGGAGTTGGTATATGACGGGGCGTTGCAGCCGGCACTCGTTTACCTGAATGGTCTCGGACACCGCTTTGTGGGCGTCCGTTTTGTCGGCGCCTTGGATCTGGGCGCTGGGGTGGTTTCGCTTGTCTTTCGCGAGGACGAGGGTTGGCTGCTCGTGGTTTGGGCGAACACGGAACAGAAGGTCCTTCTGCCGTTGCAGGGAACGGACAAAGTGTCGGTGACGGACACGTACAACAACAAACTGGCCGTGAACAAGGGCGCGAAAGGCGCCCTCAGTGTGACGGCGGCTCCAGCGCCGATCTTTGTGTCGGGACGGGGCGGGGCCATCATGGCGGAAGCGGCGAAGAACGAGGCGCGCCGTCACGCGCAAGACTTTCAGTATTTGTTTCAGAATGTGCTTGGCGGCGACATTCAGGGCGTCGTCGCGGCGGTGGGAAGCGATCCCAGCGGCAGCAACGCGCGCGTCAATTATTTCACCTTGCTGCGCGCCTTGCCCGAACTCGAGCGGCGCTGGCATGCAGGCGAATTGCCGCGTTCCGTGGCGGTGCCGGCCATTGCACAGGTGGCGCGCCTGGCACGGGCGCTGGCCACGGTGGAGGAGGAGCGGGACGAGCCATTTCTCGAGCCGTTGCAAGACACGCTCGCGCGCGGCGAGGAATATCAATCGCTTTACTTGACCGGATCGACGGGGACATCTCAGGCCAATGAACGCGGCGATTGGCTCTTGAATGAGGTGCGGCGGTTGCTGGACGAAGCGGAACAACTCGCCACGACAGAAAGAAAGATCGAAGCCAACGCAGTTGCCGCCCTCGCCGAATGGCGGGCGCGCGGCCTCGAGTTCGCCGCGCACGCCAAACCCATGAGCGAGGACGCTGAACCCGTCATTCTGGCCAACGTGCCGCCTCTACCTGGCGCACCAGCGGCGCCGGAAGGGGCCACGCCGCCCGCCGCGCCCGCGGCGCCGGAAATGCCCGCGCCTGAACCACAGCAGACGGTGCATAAGGTCGCGAAAGGCGAAAGCCCGAGCGTCATCGCTGCGAAGTACAAGGTCAAGACGGATGACTTGCTGGCCTGGAATAAGCTGACCAAGCGCTCGAAATTGAAGATTGGACAGGAATTGGTGATCAAGCCGGCCGGGGCCGCGGTAACACCTGCGCCCGCGCCGGAACCGCCACCCGCACAGACTGCTCCCGCACCGCCCGAGGAACCGCCTGCTGCCGCCGCGGAGCCGCAAAAGACGCACAAAGTGGCCCGCGGCGAGAACCCCAGCATCATTGCGGGGAAATACAAAGTATCGCTGGATAACTTCCTGAAATGGAACAACTTCACCAAGCGCGTCCGGCTCCAGGTGGGGCAGGAGGTCTTGGTCAGTGCGCCAGGCGCGGCAGCCGCCGCGGAGCCGGCCCCGCCCGCGAAACCGGCACCCGCGCCTGAAACTCCCGCGGAACCTGCACCCGCGGCGCCGCCTGCGGAACCTGAGCCGGCGCCGGCTGCGTCCGCCGCTAGTGAAACCGTGATTCTCATTCATACCGTCCAGCGCGGCGATACCCCCGCCAGCATTGCGGCCAAGTACGGGATGAACCTGGAGGCTTTCCGGAAACGGAATGGCCTCAAGCGGGATGCCACCTTGCGCGTGGGCAAACGGTATGAAGTGCTCCTGCCCGCGGACCAAGCCGCCAAGTTCCAGGGGAAGGCGACAGCAGAAACTGCTCCGGCCGCAGCACCGGCCGAGGCCAATTCCGGGGCGCCGGCAGGCACGCAAAAGTCTATCCACAAGGTGGAGCGCGGCGAGAGTCCCTATACCATCAGCAAGAAGCACGGCGTCGCGCTGGAAGATTTCCTGCGCTGGAACAAACTGAACAAGAGTTCCGTGCTGCATATCGGCGATGAATATGTTGTCTACAAAGAATAGGCTTTGCCTGCCCGAGGACTTGGGCGAAACGTTTGCGGCAATACCTCTTTTTCGTCCCTGTTGTCCTTGTTGTCTGGGGGCCTTTACCGAGGGGGAGAATCCATGAAGCGGATAGGTGTACTCACCAGCGGCGGCGACTCGCCGGGCATGAACGCGGCGATTCGGGCCGTGGTGCGCGCGGGGGCGTATTACAAAGTTGAGATCTACGGGATCTACAGTGGGTATCAGGGCCTGATCGACGGCGAGATCGAGTCGTTGAACGCGCGCAGCGTCAGCGGCATCATCAACCGCGGTGGAACGATTCTGCGCACGGCGCGCTGTGCCGCATTCTATGAGCCGGAAGGCCGCGAGCGCGCCGCCGAGCAAGTGCGGAAGTTCGGCATCGACGGCCTCGTCATCATCGGGGGCGACGGCTCCTATCGCGGGGCGCAACTGCTGCACGAGGAACACGGCGTGGCGTGCCTGGGACTACCAGGCACCATCGACAACGACATCGGCGGCAGCGACTTCACCATCGGTTTTGACACGGCGATGAACACGGCCATGGAAGCGATTGATCGCGTCCGCGACACGGCGGCCTCGCACGACCGCATCTTCTTCGTCGAAGTCATGGGCCGGCACAGCGGCTACCTGTCCATGATCGCGGGGATCGCTGGCGGCGCCGAGGACATCCTCGTACCCGAGCGGCCCACCGACGTGCAAACAGTGATTCAAACGCTGCGCGACGGCGGCGACAAGGGCAAACGCTCCATGATCGTGGTGGTTGCGGAGGGAGACGACGCCGGAAGCGCATTCGACATTGCCAAGAAGGTGAACGAGCAATCTGAATTCAAACAAACGCGTGTCACCGTGATCGGCCACTTGCAGCGCGGCGGCAGTCCCACTGCCTTCGACCGCGTCCTCGCCAGCCGGATGGGCGTCCGCGCCGTCGAGGCGTTGGTAGCGGGCGAAACCAACCGCATGGTCGGCATGAAAGGCATCGAACTCGTTCTCCTCCCCTTCCCCATCGCCTGGGAACAGCGCAGCCTCTTCGATCCGAGTTTGCTGGAGGTCGCGCGGATACTGGCGATGTAGCGGGCAGCTTCCCCAGAATAGCCGAAGAGTTCACTTAAGGGGACAGTTATGTCAGACATCACAGTTCAGGATCTTCAGCAGCGAATCAAGGACTTGCGTGCCAACCTGGCGCGCGTTATCCAGGGGAAGAGCGAGAGCATTGAGATGCTGACCATCGCCATGGCGGCGGGCGGCTCCGTATTGATGGAGGACGTGCCGGGCGTGGGCAAGACGACGCTGGCGAAGGCGCTGGCGACGTCGATCCAGGCGGCGTTCAGCCGGATCCAGTTCACGCCCGATCTCTTGCCCGCCGATATTCTTGGTTCGTCTATATACGACCCCTCGAATGGCCAGTTTCACTTCCGCGAAGGGCCGATCTTCTGCAACGTGCTGCTGGCGGATGAAATCAACCGCGCGTCGCCGCGCACGCAATCGGCGTTGCTCGAAGCCATGAGCGAGATGCAGGCCACCATCGAGGGCGAGCGGCACGTACTGCCGGAGCCATTCTTCGTGCTGGCGACGCAAAATCCGATCGAGTTTCACGGCACGTATCCGTTGCCGGAAGCGCAACTCGACCGGTTCCTCGCGCTGGTGCGTCTCGGGTATCCGGATTCGGTGACGGAGGTGGACATCCTGTACGCACAGGCAGAGCACCACCCACTCGAGGACTTGAGGCCCGTGCTGGGCCGCGAGGAGGTAGTCGCCCTTCAACAGGCGGTGCGCCAGGTGCGCGTCGAGCGGAGCGTGACGCAGTACATGGTGGACCTGGTGCAGCGGACGCGGGAAGATGCGCGGATGCGGCTGGGGGTCAGTCCGCGTGGGTCGTTGATGTTGTTTCGCGCGGCGCAGGCGGCGGCGTTCAGCGCGGGCCGGGACTATCTCTTGCCGGACGATGTGCAGCGGTGCGCGCCGCATGTGCTGGCGC
>JACPGD010000372.1 GCA_016182645.1 Candidatus Hydrogenedentota bacterium
CCACCGGTAGGACCGCACGCTGCAACAACGGCCGCCGACTGCGAGATATCGTAGGCCGCCCCAATCGCAGCCGCCAAGGTATCCACATCCGTGCTGCCGCCGTGGTTCTCCTTCAAGTTGGTCAGACTGTCCACCGTGCCGTCCAGCGCGAATTCCGCCAGGAAGCGGATGTCGGACGGGTTGCCCGTGGTACCACGGGTCGTATGCCACGCCAGCCAACGGCTCAGATTGGGGACGACCGCTTCACCCGCCGGCAGCAGGTCAGTCGAACCCAGCGTGTCGTTGGAGGTCCAGGCCGCCTCGACAGCGGGAGCCGTCCCGCCGGCAAGAAGCGCCTCGAAGCAGTCAATTTCTGTCGCGTCCGGCACGCCATTCTCGTTGTTGTCCCAAGTCGCGGCGTTTTCTCCAGCGACCGCGGCCAGCGTGGCAAACGGCGTCGAAATGTCCGTTGTAATCGCCGCGCCCGCCCCTGGCATGACGAGGAGCGCAATGGCCACCGCTCCCAAGAATGCTAACGATGATTTCTTCATACCCCTTTCCTCTCCTGTTTGATGCTGATTCCCAAATTGATGCCTCAACCATCTCAGAGCACCTTGCCCTGCAATAGCGCGAGAAAAAGAAATGTGCAGCCCTCGCTGATGGGGTCCCCGAAAAACTACCTGCGGAACACACCGCCCATGAGTGTCATCTGCCCCGATCTTCTTCCTCCCAAGCGTACTCCCACGCCGGAGGATGTCGTGGCTGCAGCCTTTCCCCGCTACAGCCGTGAGCTTATGATGCACGAGCGCCCGCGATTTGTCAACACCAAAAAATGCATGTGTTGCCTAAAACGAAGACTAAAGTAGTATTCCAGAGATAGGATTGTCTGCCGCCTCAAGGGGCTGCGTTCACCACGCGCCGCAAGATGGCGTCGCTAAAGGCCGCGGCGCGCGCGATAGAATCTTCGTCTACCTCGGTAACGCGGTCGCTGGGCTGGTTCCAGTGGGGGGGAAGCCCTTCGTCGTCGAGGCCCATGATGGTCATTGAGCGATAGCCGCGGGCAAGAGGGACATGCGCAGCCGTGGGGACAGCCCTCAGCAGCGCGGGGGCGGCGCCATATTCCCCGGCGACGGCTTCGGCGGCCCGGCGCAGGGTGCTGCCCGCGGGTGTGGCGATGAGCATTCCCTCCGCTGTGATGTAGCGCAGTCCGCCCGCACCGACACCCTCCAGGTTGAGAATCTGGCAGTGCTTCTTTTCAAGCTTGTTGGCCACGAGCAAATGGCGCATCCCGCTCATCCAGGCTTCATGGCTGCCGGTCGCCACCAGCCAGACATCGGCCTCCTCGAGGGGGTGTGTCCGG
This sequence comes from Candidatus Hydrogenedentota bacterium, assembly GCA_016182645.1. GTDB lineage: Bacteria > Hydrogenedentota > Hydrogenedentia > Hydrogenedentales > JACPGD01 > JACPGD01. Next base: position 1,340 of record JACPGD010000372.1, read on the forward strand.
AGGCGTTCCGCCAGTTGGAGCAGCGCGGCCACGCCCGAGGCGTTCCCGATGGCGCCGCGAATATCTTCGCCCTGGCTCGAGACGTAGAACAAGATCAGAGAGGCTGTGGCGAGGAGCCCCGCGGCCGTCCAACGCAAGTGGGCGGCAGCCTCGAACTGCCGCTGCATCACGAGCGACCAGCCCTCGACGGCACTGCTGGCAATCACTACTACCATGCAGAAAACGAGCAAGGCGTGCAGCGGTCGGAGCCAGGGCAGAATCCACGGTTGGCTCAGCAGGTTCGCGTTTCCGCTGTCGTAATGGGCAGTCACCAGGAGGGTCATTCGGGGGCGCAGGCCGAGAAAGCGGGCGACAACGTTCTGCGATTCAAACTGGGGCAGCATTCGCGCGAAGACGCGATAGCCCAGGAATTCAGCCAGGTAACAGAGGAAGACGAACAGGCCATAGGCGGCTGCCACCAGCGGCCACCAGACGGCCAGCAGCGAAACGACCAGGAACTCGGAATAATAGGAGGCAAAGAGAAAGGTGTAGTTGTCGAAGGAGGAGAACTCATCCAGGTGCACATCGGGTGTGGACTGCGACAAGCGTTGGCGAATGAATTCGGCGGCACTGCGTTCAGCGTCGGTCTGCGCACCGCGATGGAGCAGCCGCCCGGCGAGATACATCAGGTCATCATGGATTTGGTTTTGCGCCATCTAGACCTCGTAGAACGGCAGCCCGAAGGTCGCCGCCACGGCTTGGTGCGTGACATGACCCTGCCAGGTGTTCAGCCCGCGCCGCAAGGCCTTGTCGTCGTGCAGCGCTTTCTCCAGCCCCTTGTCCGCCAGGGCGAGGCCATAGCTGAGCGTGACATTGGTAAGTGCGTAGGTGCTCGTGCGCGGGACGGCGCCCGGCATATTCGAGACGCAGTAGTGGATGACATCGTGGAGCGCATAAATCGGGTCGTGGTGGGTGGTCGGGCGCGAGGTTTCGCAGCAGCCGCCCTGATCGATGGCGATGTCCACGATGGCCGCGCCCGGCTGCATCGATTTCACCAGGCTTTCCTTGATTAATTGCGGCGCTTTCGCGCCCGGCACCAGCACGGCGCAAATGACCAGATCCGCATCGACCACCTCCTCGGACACATTGGCCGTGTTCGCCATCACCGTCGTGACATGGCCGCCCATGATGTCGTGGATGTAACGCAGCCGCGCGGGGTTGATGTCCAGGATTGAAACGCGCGCGCCCATGCCGACCGCAATGTGGCAGGCATTCGACCCCGCCGTGCCGGCGCCCAGAATGACGACATTCGCAGGCCGCACGCCGGAGACGCCGCTGAGCAAGATGCCGCGCCCGCGGGATCCCGCTTCGAGACACTGTGCACCCTTCTGAACGGAGAGCCGCCCGGCCACCTCGCTCATGGGGAAGAGCAAGGGGAGCATGCCGTCGTCGAGTTGGATCGTCTCATAGCCGATCGCGGCAACCTTGCGCTCCAGCAGCCTCCGCGTCAAGTGTTCATCCGAGGCCAGGTGAAGATAGGTGTAGATGATTTGTCCCTCACGCATCCATATCAACTCGTCCCCCAGCGGCTCCTTGACCTTCATGATCAAATCCGCGCGTTCCCACACCTCCAGCGGCGCCGCAACGACCTCGCCCCCCGCTTTCCTGTAGGCATCGTCGGTGATGCCACTGCCCACGCCTGCGCCTGCCTGGACGAGAACGCGATGCCCATGCTGGACAAACGCCGCCACCCCCGAGGGCACGAGGCCCACCCGGTTTTCATCGGCCTTGATCTCTTTGGGCACGCCAATCAGCATTTCGGCCTCCACCGTTTCCACCATGTAGTATATGCACAGAGGTGTCGAATTCCGTAGCCGGGGCTTCCAGCCCCGTTCGGGCGCCTGTGCTCGAACCTGGGATTTTGCGCGGCGCCCCGGGAACGGGGCTGGAAGACCCGGCTACGGTTTGTTAGACTCCGGCGGTTCATTGGAGGGACGGACCGGTGCGCGCGGTGGTACAACGGGTGACGGAAGCGTCGGTGAGCGTGGGGGATAGGACCACCGGGGCGATTGAGGGTGGGCTGATGGTGCTGGTAGGTGTGGACACGGCGGATACGGAGGCGGACGCCACCTATCTTGCCGAAAAGATCGCCGGGCTGCGTATCTTCAGCAACTCCGAAAGCAAGTTCAATCTATCTCTCGAAGACGTGGGCGGCGCGGTACTGCTGGTGTCGCAATTCACCTTGCATGGAGACTGCCGCAAGGGGCGGCGGCCTTCGTTCACGCAAGCCGCGCGGCCAGATCAAGCGATCCCCTTGTATGAGCGCGTGGCGGAGTTGTTGCGCGCGCGCGGAATTCGGGTCGAAACGGGAGAATTCGGCGCGCACATGCAGGTACACCTCGTGAATGACGGTCCGGTGACCCTCCTGTTGGACTCGCGGAAGGCGTTCTAAGCAGTTTCGAATTTCGAGTTTTGAATTAAACTACGAAAGGCCTCTTGATGCGGATAGCACTCGCGGGAACAGGCCGGCTCGGCGTCAGTTTGCTGATGCCGCTGGTGAAGTCCTCCCACGAGGTGGTGGCCATCGTACAAGACGGCCGAAGACTGAAAGGTTTGCGACGCTGGGCCGCGCCGGTGGCCGGACAATTCCTGGGGGGCGAACAAAGTGTTGCCGGTCGTGCCCGGGCCTTGGGCATACCCATCGTTTGGATTGCCAAGATGACGCCCGAAGAACTGGCGCCGCTCCGGGCGCTGGGGATCGACCTGCTGCTGGTGGGCGGGTTCAGCATCATCTTGAAGAAGCCCCTGCTCGAATTGCCGCGCGTTGGCTGTCTCAATACGCATTCTTCGCTGTTGCCGCGTCACCGCGGCCCGAATCCATTCTATGCGGTCATCCTGGCTGGCGATGCGGAATCCGGCGTGACGTTTCATGAAATGGAGGAAGGCATCGACACCGGGCCGATTGTGGAACAGGTGAGGTTCCCCATGAGCCCGCGCGACACCGTGCTCACGGTATATCAGCGCGCGTGTGCCGTGGCGGGCGAGCACGTCGTGGCCGTGGTGGATCGTGTCGCGCGCGACGGGCTGCACGGGACACCGCAGGACCCGGCGCTCGCGAATTATGTGAAGAAGCCCACCATAGACGACTCGTGGCTGGACTGGTCCCGGCCGGCCATCGAATTGGACCGGCAGGTGCGCGCCCTCTCGCCCTCGCCGATGCCGAGATTCAAATACAAAGGCAGGATAGTGCGCGTGGGCCGGACCGAATTCGACCCCGCGCTCGTGGATGCCGCCCCGGGTACCGTGGTGGGCAGCCGGGTGGTGGTGCGCGTGGCCACGGGCCAGGGCGCCCTCACGCTGCGTGTCGCGTTCTGCACGTGGCCCGTGCCCTGGATCTGGCCCGCGCCGTGGGGCCGGCCCGTGGTGGGAGAAGTATTGCGATGAATGCCTACCAAAAACTGTGCTGCCCCACTCCAAGTCCATTAATCCGGCGCGCTCCACCCAGAGGTGGATGACCATGATTTCCATCATCATTCCAGCCTTTAATCAATTGGAGTATTGCCGGCAGTGCATCACGTCGGTACATCTGAACACCGGGGCACCGTATAAGCTCATCCTGGTCGATAACGGTTCCACGGACGGCGTGGGCGAATACTTTGATCGCGTGCCCGGCGCGACGGTAGTCCATGCCGGCGAAAACAAGGGTTTTGCCGGCGGCGTGAATCTGGGGCTACAACACGCCGAGGGGCACGTGGTGCTGCTCAACAGTGACACGCTCACGCCGCGCGGTTGGTTGCCACGCCTCGAACGCGCACTGCTCCGGGAGGAAGACATCGGCATGGTCGGCCCGATGAGCAATCAGGTCAGCGGCGCGCAGCATATCGATGGGCTCTGGTTCGAGTCTCTTGAGGAGATCAATGCCTACGCGGACCGGCTTGCGGGGGAAAGGGCAGGCACGCTCATCGAGGTGCCACGGCTGGTCGGGTTCTGTCTCATGATCCGCGACGAAGTGATCCTGAAAGTCGGTTGCTTTGACGAACGCTTTGGCCTTGGCAACTTTGAAGACGACGACTACTGCCGGCGCACCGTGCTTGCGGGCTACCGGTTGTGTGTGGCCGCGGACTCCTTCGTGTTTCACTATGGCAGCCGTACCTTCCACGGCATGGGGCTCGTAGACGACGCCTGGCGCGGTCTCGTCGGGCGGAACCAGGACCTCTACCGCGAAAAGTGGCAGGACGACGCGGTCCTCCTCGCCGCCCCACAGCAGCGCGCCGCCCTCCTGACCAAGAAAGCGCGCGATGCGGTCCAGGCCAACGATCTCCACCGCGCCATCGCCCTCTACAAACAAGCCATCGAGTCCGCGCCCAATGACCCCATCCCCTACAACGACCTCGGCAAACTTCTCCTGCGACTCGGCGATCCGGAGCGCGCGCGGAAATACTTCGAGCGTGC
>JACPGD010000367.1 GCA_016182645.1 Candidatus Hydrogenedentota bacterium
CGGTATGACGCTCGGTGAACAGTCCCATGACAGGGGCCTCCAGACTGGGATGAACACCATATGCTTACACACCCGTCAAGCGGCATAAAAGAGATTTATTTGGTTCCGGCTACGCCGGGTTAGGAATTAGGAATTAGGAATGAAGAAGAGGAGACCTTGCGGTCGGGGTGGTGGCGCGGTCTCCCGACCGCCCTCCCCCGACCGTCAGCTCTCCTCCTCTCTTTGCCGCCGCCTCTTCCCCTCTGCCCTGCGCGAAAGCCGAGAGAGGAAGACGCCCATGATCATCGGACTGGCCCCAACCACAGCGTGGGTGTCGAGGAGACTGGAGACTGGAGTCCAGTGGGCGGAGTTAAAGTCCTCACTCCTCTTTCTTCATTCCCGCCTCGGCGAGGGTCATGGCCGCTTCGACGAGGGTGCGGCCGGCGGTGTGGGAGACGCGGGCGATGGCTTGTTCGTAACCGCCGGTGTGGACGGCGCGGGGGGTGACGATGTAGCCGATGTAGTCGTTGGCGTAGCCGGCGACCATGAGGGGGTGGCCGGTGGCCTGGCGGACGCGCTGCTTCATTTCAAGTTGGTACTCGACGAACAACTCGCCCGGCATGCCCACAACGATGAGCGGTCCCCATTGCATGACCTGGACGCTGGTGTGGCAGGCTTCGTCGACCAGCCCCGGGCGCGCCTGCGCCAGCTTGACCACATTGAGCGTCGTCTCGGCGGCGTCGGCTTCGCGTTCGAGGCGGCGCGTTTTGGGCCCGGTCTCAGCGCCTTCTTTCGCTTTGGCGAGCGCCTGCTGGAGGGACTCGAGCCGTTCCTGGGCCTCCACGAGCGAGGGCAGCACGCGCGGTTCGACGGTCACCGCCTGAACGGCCGACACGAGCGCGGTGTCGTCGCTGGGCGTGATGAGCCCGGCAGTCTTGATGGCCTCGCCGGCGACGATGTTGCCAAGGCGTTTGATCTCCTCGAAGGGATCGCCGCTGCGGTGCATCGTCACGTCACCGCAGGCGCCCTGGGGGAAGACGGCGACGCCGCCGAGGACTTCTTCGATGACGGCGGCGGCGCGGCCGGGGTATTCGCTGCTGAGCAAGAGGTTGTTGCTGCCGAGGATGACGGGATGGCCCGTGAAATTGCAGAGGATCCCGATGATCTCGCGCGAATCGGCCGCCTCGACCTTCAGCACGCCCAGTTCGGGGTCCACCACTTCGTTGTTATTCTGCTGGCGGTTGCGCGTGATCCCTTCAAGGCGCCCATAGGCGAAGCCAAGCCGCGAGGGTCTCATCGCTGCTTGTGCTTCCTTGACCACGGCGGCGATCGTGCTGATCAGGAACTCGGTGAGCGCCGTATCTTCGTCGGCTTCCCCGGCCAGCGACATGCCCACAAAGCCCGTGGGCGCGGAGTGGTCGTGTACCGCGCAGATGAGGACGTTCTCCGCGGGAATGGACGTTTCAGCCGCCACTTTGTCGCGGGCGAGCTTGACCAACTGATCGGAAACGCCTATGAGATCGAGGCTGACGAGGGCCTGCGTGTGCTCGCCGTTGCCGCACACGAGGGCGCGCGCATAGACCGGCGTGGATACCCCGGTGAAGTTGTCGAGCCTATCAAAATAGCCGCCCATTTTGGTGGGGTGCGGCGGCACAATGCTCTGTTTGGTCGCGCCGGCGCGCAGGGTGGGTTCGGCGTGGGCGCCCGCGCCGAGGGCCAGCAGGATGCCGCAGACGATGAGAGGACGGAGGGGAGGCATGCAGGTTCTTCCTTTCATACATGGACCCAATGGACGGAATGGACTTAATAGACCCAATGGACCGAGCGGAGGATTCGCCGCAGCGCAGGGAGCCGACGCGCCGCGGCCTTAGTTTGACTGGGCCACGGCTTGTAGGGCCTGGCCGGTCCTGGGGTCGATTTGGAGATTTAGGTTCTCGTCGCGGTCCAGGTAGAAGACATAGGCGTCGTTCATTTCGTGCATGGTCTGTGGGCCGTAGACCACCTCGCTGCCGGGATCTGGATTGTAGGGATTGAAGGTCGAGTTGTCGTAGTGCGAGATGGTGCGGATCTTAGTTCCTTTGGGGAAGATCTTGGCCACGGGCGGATAGAGATAGGCGATTTGCCAGTCAAAACTGTAGTTGGGCACGACGAGCAGCGTTTCCTGCCGGCCATCGGGGTACTCCGCGACAAAGGTCATGTCGCGCCCGCGCAAGTGCATGTGGCTAAACAGCGCCAGCGCGACGGCGTCGGTGTCGATGGTGCGCTCGGCGCTGATGCGGAAGAAGGGGTCGCCCGCGGGGATGACGAGGTCTTCGTTCTTCGGACGGACAATGCGGTAGTGGACACGCTTGGCGACCGTGCCGCGGGCATAGCGGATGCCCACCTGCATTTGGTCGCTTTCGAGTTTGCCCGTGGTGACGTAGTGGATCTGCAGCACGAGCACCGCGTCCTTCGGGATCATCATGGCCACCGGGCTGGGCACATCCGCGGGCCGGCCGCCAGGAACATAGCCCGTCAGGAAATTGTGGTCACCGTCGTACTGCTGATTCGGCAGGACAAAGACAAGGTTCGCGTGATGTACGACGTCGGGGTTCTTCGGACGGATATCGATGCCCTGGACGTAGGTATCGGCGGGGAACTGGTAGGGCAATTGCACATACTCATAGGGGATGTAGCCAGTCGCGGGAAGATCGAAGGGTTTCGGCGCGGTGAGCACGAGGTCAGGCTCCGGTATGCGCCATTCCGTCTTCGGGAATTCCGGCTTGGGCGGCGCGAAGTTCAGGTTGCCTTCCTGCTTGCCGCCACGCACCCATTGGGCAATCAGGTCTTGCTGCTCCTGGGTCAATTGGCGCTCGTTGGTCCAGCCGCTGTGCGCGCGCGAGCCGTACCAGGGAGGCATGCGCTCCTCGAGCACCACTTCCTGAATCATGTCGGCACGCGAGGAAACTTGACCATACGTGAGCAGCGAAAAAGGCGCGGACGCACCGGGGCGATGGCACTCGGCGCAATTCTTATACACTATAGGCGCGATGTGCTCGGCGAACGTCACGGGCCGCGCGGGCTCCGGCACTTCGCGCAGGTGGATGGGCGCGCCGTTCACCGGGGTTTCATGCGCCGTGACCGGCGTGCCCGCCAGCACTGCTTCCAACGCTTGCCGGGCGCCCTCGAGATCGCCGCGGAATTGCAGCCGCCTCTCGGCGTCGAGCACCACCACCGTGGGTGTGCACGTTACGCCCAAGGCGCTGGTGGCCGCACCGCTCATGTCCTTCAGCAGGGTGATCCCCACTTCCAACCGAATGGCCTGCTCGGAAGTTTCCATGATGGTGTCACTGGAATTGACATTGACGGACGCCACGACGGCCTGCTCACGGCACGTGGCTTGGAGCGCGTCGAGCGCCTTCAAAGTGTCGCCGGCTTGAGCGTCGCTGAGTGCCGCAAAGGCCAGCACATAGGCCCGCTGCTCCCTAAGGTCGTCCAGGGTGCGCGGCAGGTAGTGAATGTCCTTGAAGACGAGTTCCGGGACAGAAGCCCCAAACTCGACGGGGGCTGCCACGAGCGGGCCCGCGATGAACACGATCCCAGGGAGAAAAGAGAGCAAGCGCCACATAGGTAATTTTCCTTATCACCACGCCCTACTTACCGGTAGATCAAGCATTATGCCGCAAGGCGGTGAATTTGCCAAGCCCCCGTGCGCGGTGATTGTATTGGGCCAAACCGATTTAAGACTTACAATCGTTGGGGGTAGGTCGTGGGTGTGAAAGAGATTGTCCTTTGGCCGTATTCATAGTATCGTGTGGAGAAGGTGAGTACGGCGGTTGATTCCTCGGACTGGAGGCAGGCAATGCACTGGCAATACCGAATAGTCGACTCGCAGGATGTGCCGCATGAATCCTTGAGCAACGGCCGGGCGGACGTGGAGACCTATCTCAACACCCTGGGGCAGGAAGGCTGGGAGATCATCAACCTTGATTTCCGGGAGATGAGCCCGGGGCGGCTGGCGTTCTCGGGCATTGCCAAGCGGCAAGTGAATGAGTAGCGCATGGAGCAACCGGTGGACCAGCCGCCCCACAAAGTGGTATTTCGGGGGGGGATGCCCACAGGCGCGCCGAAGAAACCATCGTTTGCGCATCCGCTGTTTACGGCGCTGATTCCGGGCGGCGCCGGGCTGGCCGCTGGTGTGACGCTGGCGGGTTGCGCCACTTGGATCGAATACGCTTGGGGCAGCGCGGCCTTGGCGCCGGGAGCGCCGCCGGCCGGACAGCTTAGTGCCCTGCCCTTGCTTCTGCCTTGGATATCCTTCTTCGCCGGGTTCGTCGCGGGCGCGGTGTGCCTGGTGCCGTACCGGCGTGCTTTGAGGCGCTATCAAGCGCGATGGGTTGAACGCAGCTTGTTTCCCGGCTTCAGGGGGACGAAATACGAACTTGAATCGCTGAAGCTCTATTGGCCGGTCATGGCACCCGTCGTCCTGCTGCTGCTCAGTCCGTTTTGCAACAGCCCGCAGCAGGGGATGACGTTTGCGGCGGCGGCGGCCGGAGCGTGGGGCGCATTGCTGCTTTCATTCCCGGCCCGCCGAACGATCTATGTGCGGGCGGTGGCGCGTTGGTGGGAATTGGGTGGGGCCTCCGCGGGCATGAACTGGGACGGGCGTCTTGGGCCGCGGGAGCAGGGCGCCGCGTTGGGGCTGCTGGTAGTGTTGGCGCTTGGTCTGTCCTTCTTTGTGGGGAGTGCCTACCGTCTAGGCGCCGTATCGTACAAGTTGGTCGATCTCAAGCAATCAGTGGCGGAGTCCACCCGAGAAATCTCACTAGAATGAATTCGAGTGACAAGGTCGGGATGGAGGCGACAAAGGCGAATAAGAATGCCGATTGCGGCATAGTATACCGGTAGGTGGAAATGCTAAAGACCTTATGCATGCTCCAATCAAGCAAAGACTAGCGCATCCATTCTTCCAGGCGGTGCTCCCAGGAGGCGCCGGCCTGACCGCAGGGATTGTACTCGCCTCTTGGATCAGTCTGATGGGTTCGCGACTTACCTACGCATTCGAACCCCTTCCCGGGACAGCACAGGAGGAAATGGCGCTGGATCTTGTGGCGTGGATTAATATTGCCCTGCCTTGGGCCGGGTTGTTTGCCGGTATTCTGGTGGGCAGTCTCCTCATGATTCCCTATCGTCGAGCACTCAAGAGGCACAAGGCGCTCATTATTGAAAGCTGGTTTATGCCGCCGCGCAGGTTCCTCTCTCTGCAAACGCGGGACCCTCAATTTCTGTCCTGGAGAGTTTCTTGGCCACTGCAGGTCTTAAGCCTTCCGATTTTTCTCGCTTTCTTCATAGGGGGATTCCACGGGGGCATGATTATTATTTCAGGCGGCTGCGGCGCCTATGGGATGCTTTTATTCACGTATTGCGAACGGAGGGACATCTACGAGGAGATTGCCAAGAAATGGCGGCAAACGGTGGGCGCTGCTTCCGGCAAAGAATGGGATGGAAGCCTTGGACGGTCAGCAAAGTTTCTCGTGGCCGGCATGGTCTTATGCTTCGTCGGGATCCTGATCGTTGTCTCCGCGGTATTGCACGGCATTGCCTTCAATGCGCAAGAGATTACTGACTCCAGGCGAAGCTTGTCGGAGACGATACGAGACTTATCGGTCAAGCAAGTAGAAGCCGGCACGGATAGCACGGTGGCAGTCAATCCCCCCCTTGAATCAATTACGACGGAGTGACGCCACGGTGCAGCCGCAGCCCAGGACCAATAAGCATCTGCCCAAGGGCATGTTCATCCTGTACGAAGATTCGGACTTGCTGATCATCGACAAGCCGCCGGGGTTGCTGACGATTGCAACGGAGAAAGAGCGGGAGCGGACGGCGTATCGCGCGCTGATGGACTATGTCCGGAAGGGCGCGCCGAAATCGCGGAACCGTGTGTTCATTGTGCACCGGCTGGACCGCGAAGCGTCGGGCGTGTTGGTGTTTGCCAAGAGCGAGCCGGTGAAGCGCGTGTTGCAGGCGAACTGGGATGCAGTCGAGAAAAAATACCTGGCGGTGGTGCATGGGCAGTTGCCCAAGAAGGCGGACACCCTCTCCAGTTATCTCACGGAGAGCAAGGCGCGCGTGGTCCATTCGACGCGCGACAAAACGGCCGGCAAGTTATCGCACACGGCCTATCGCGTGCTGGAACAGACGCCTGCGTTCAGCCTGCTGGAGATCACGCTGCTGACGGGCCGGAAACACCAGATCCGTGTCCATCTGGCCGAAGCGCGCCATCCCATCGTGGGCGATCAGAAATATGGCCCGGCGGACAAGGCCCATAAGCGGCTTGCCTTGCATGCGCTGTCCTTGTCGTTTGCGCACCCCGTGAGCGGGAAGACAATAAAGGTGCAGACGGACATCCCCGGATACCTGACTGCAGTGATGGGGCAGGGCCATCAAGTTCTGGCCCGCAAGCATCCGGACCGCCCTCCAAAGCTACATAGTTTCCGTTGCGGAAAGCCCTGAAACGCGATCTTTGACCGCTTCGTCTTTCCGAACGAATTCGGAATGACGGGGGTTTAGCCTTTCCGCGAAACTCGGAACAGCTTTCCCGCACCTGTATAATCTTTCCTTTGCCAAAGGCTGGAACCTGGGACGCTTTCCACGAAAGGAGTCTTGCGTGCGCATTTTGATGTCTGTCGCATGGTTGGGCCTGATGTTGGGGGGGGCGGCGGCCGGCCGCGCCGCTGAGGATCTGAACACCGCTCCGACATTTCTCGGGGACACTTGGGCACTCCGGAAGCACTACACGTTTTCCCTTCGCCAAGGGAGTCTCGACTACGCGGAGGACAAGGGCGAGTGGCGCATCTTTTCGGACAAGCAGATCGTCTTGTCCAATACGTCCTTCTCCATCACGCTCGGCGACGGGCGTGTGCTTGGCCCGGCCAATTTCACCGACGGCGAGTGCGCGCGGGAAAAGTTCACGAGCCCGCTTGGCGATGGCACGCATTTCACCGTGACGATGCCGCCGGCCGAGAACTTGCAAGTGATCCATCGCCTCACCAAGTTCGACAAAAGCCCGTTCATGCTGGTGGAACTGACGTTGGTGAACGTGGGGCCGGCCCCGGTCGTCGTGAAGGAAATGAATCCCGTGGTGATTGGCCCGGGCGGGCTGGCGCTGGGCGCGCCAAGCGTTGCGCCGCTGCCGTTGACCGCGCGCGACGGCTTCCTCGCCGTGGACCCGTTGGCGAAACCGCTGTATGTGTTCGCGGCCGATGGGGCGGGCAAGACCGGCATCGGCCTCGGGATACTGCCTCAGGGCCGGGCGAGCGCCGGCATCGATCTGCAACCGAGCGGCGGTGCGTGGCAAGGCATGATCTACAACCGTTTCGATCCCGGCCTCAGTCTCGCACCCAACGAGCGGGTGACGACGGACGCCGTGTGGATTTCTTATGCGCTGCCTGACCGCACCGAAAGCAATGTCTATTATTCGTACACGCTGGGCACGAACCCGCACCAGCAGTTAAGCCGCCCCGCACCGGCAGCCTGGGTGACCGTCGAGGAAGGCGAGGGTCTGGCGGACCTATTGACGGCCGCCCAAGATGCGCAGGGCGCGGGCATCAAGGCCGCTCTAATTCCGGTCGACTGGGAAACGCACGCGGGCGCGTTGGAAGGCGCGGCGCCGCGGTATCCGCGACAGATTACCGCCGCGGCCCGTCAACTCAAGGACGCGGGAGTGGCCGCCGGCCTGAGCCTGGATCCGCTTGCGTTCACAGGGGGCCGCGGCGCATGGGCGGCAAAATCCCCTGATGGACAGACCTGGCTCAACTTGAGCCAGCCGGAAGCCCGTGCTTTGGTTGAGGAGCGCGTTCGTTCCCTGCAGCAGGACGGCTTCGACTTTTTTGTTGTGGCGCTGTCCACGATTCCGGACGAGGTGCTGCTGGAATTCAACCTCAGCCGGGCCGCCGCGGACAGTCTCGCAATTCAAACGGCCGCGACGGCCGCCGGTGGTGTCCCGGTGTTCCCGTCGGCAGCGGCCGGCCTGGCCGCGGGCGATGAACGTTGGGCGGCCACGCAGGCCGGACTGCAGAAGATGGGCGAGTACGGGGCTTTGTTCGCGCCTTACCGAGGCCACCCTCGCGGCGTTGAGGGAATGGCCGGGGCCTGTGGAACTGTTGGGCCCGCCGCCCGCCGGCTTGCGCAGCCCGTTGCAGACAGTATTCCGGCAGGGGCCGTAGTGGCAAGAAACAACGGGGTAAGCGGTAGCGTCCGGCCTCCGTGCCGGACGCTGCGGGACAAAGGCCGCAACATATCATGCGAACCGTTGGAAGCAGGCAGCAGTGAGCTACACGAAGATCGGAGCAGGCACGGCCAACGCGGTGCGATTTGCGGAAGTGCTGCACGTGTTTGTGAAGCATGGCTTCGCCGATCTTGTGCGCCGGAGTGGCTTTCATGACCGGTTGCCGGCGCGCATGCTGCGAGGCCTGAACCTGATGAGCGCGCCCAGCGGCGAGCCGGCCACGTTCGGGCAGCGCGCCTGTGCCGCCCTGACGGAACTCGGGCCGACGTTCGTCAAGTTTGGCCAAATCCTCAGCACGCGCACCGACCTGATCCGTCCCGACATTGCCCGTGAACTCAGCCAACTCCAGGACAACGTCGCCCCATCTCCCTTCAATGTGATGGCCGAGGTGGTGGAAGAGTCGCTTGAAGCGCCCATCGGCGAACTTTTTGCCGAGCTTCAGGAGACGCCCGTGGCTTCGGCGTCGTTGAGCCAGGTCTATGAGGCGCGGCTCAAGAGCGGCGAGCGGGTCGCGGTCAAAGTCCAGCGGCCCGGCACCGAAAAGACCATCGAATCCGATCTGAACCTCATGAGACAGCTTGCGGAGTGGATGGATGGCCGTGTGTTTGAAGGGCAATGGATGGACCCGGTGGGCGTGGTGGACGAATTCCAACGCTCGATCCAGCGGGAACTCGATTTCACCATTGAAGCGCGCATCATCGAACAGTTCCGCCACAACTTCGAGGGCATTGAGCACGTCTTCATTCCGAAGGTCTACAGCGAGTACTCGCGCAAGCGAGTGTTGACGATGGACTGGGTCGATGGTGTGCGCGTGGACCAACTGACCGCCTATGCGGAGCGCAATTGCGACCCGCGCCACGTGGCGCTGCTCGGCTGCGAGGTGGTCTGCAAGATGGTGTTCGAGCACCATCTCTTCCACGCCGACCCGCACCCCGGCAATATTTTTATCATGCGCGACAATCGCCTGGCATTTCTCGATCTCGGCATGGCGGGTCATCTGGAGCGGGTGGATGTAGCGGCGATCGCCGATCTGCTCTACGCGATGTTCCAGCGCGACGCGGTGGATTGCGTGGATGCCTTGATGACAGTGACGGCGAAGGGGGTGCCGGACAATCGCGAATTACTCGAACATGAAATCGCGGAGTTCATCGCCTTTGAGGCCCAGGCGATCGTCGGCGGCGGCCACGTCGCCAAGGGCATTGAGCGCGCCACGCAGATCCTGCGCCGCTTTAATCTTCAGCTTGCGCCGCGCTTTGCGCTGTTGCTCAAGGCGCTGGCGACCATCGAACTGGTGGGCCGGAAGTTGTATCCGGCGCTGGACATGGTGCCGATCATGACATGGTGCCGATCATGCAGCCTTATGTCGAGCGCGTGATCACGCAGCGCCTCCATCCGCGGGAAGTCATGCGCGAGGCGCAGGAAAACGCCACCGCGTTCGTGAAACTGAGCCGCCAGATCCCCGGGGACCTGTCCTATTTGCTTCAACAGTTGCGCCGGGGTAAGCTCAAATTCCAGATTCACCACGAGCACCTCGAGAACCTGGCCGCGACCATCGACCGCTCGAGCAGCCGCAACACGGTCGGCATCATCGTGGCCGCGCTCATCGTCGGCAGCAGCTTGCTCATCACGACGGAGTCGTCCATCCGGCACTTGGGATTGATCGGCTATGTCCTCGCGGCGGTCCTGGGGGTGACGTTGGTGGTGAGCATCCTGTGGAACCGGAAGCTGTGATGAATGCAATGGACATGATGGACACACTGGGCAAGGAGATGCAGCCATGAACTGGCGAAGAGGAAACCTGGTTGTGGCGGTGATGACCTTGCTGCTGGGCCCCGCAGCCCTTGGGCAAGAGAGCAAAGAGAAAGATGCGATGCAAAAGTGGCGCGACTATGGCAATGAAAAGCCTACATACACCGTCAAGGCGGCGGCGCAACCCGAATTGCAGGGATTATGGGATGGTCCTGCCTGGAAACAGGCGGAGACGCTGGAGGTGGCGCACTTCTTTCCCGTGGGCGAGTTTCGCCCGGTGACCCAGGCGCGTGTGCTCCACGGCAAAGATGGTCTCTACATCCATTTCCGGGTGCAGGACCAGTACGTGCTGTCCACGCGCACGGAGTACCACGGCGAAGTGTGGAAGGACGCCTGCGCCGAGTTCTTTGTGCAACCAAAGGCGGACCGCGGGTATTTCAACTTCGAGATCAACGCCGGCGGCACCATGCTCATCTCCTATCAT
>JACPGD010000003.1 GCA_016182645.1 Candidatus Hydrogenedentota bacterium
TCGAACCAATGAATGCACCTGCCCCGCAGCGGGCAATCAGAGTGCGGATGGAAGCATGGTTGGGCCGGACAGCAGCGCAATCGAGCGGTCGTCAAGCCGCCCGCACTATTTGACACGGCATTCTCATGGAAGCTGCCACCCATGTTTCCAGAATGTGTTCCAATGCCGGAATTAGGTTGACTGCTCCGCGGTCGTTTCTCGACGCGCAGTTTTTTCTTCTCTCAACAGCCTATAGCATCCGGCCTCCCTGCCGGAGGCTACTCCTGACGGAGCTGCGGGAAGAGTTCGAGCGCGTTTTCCCGGAGAATTTTGCGGCCAATGCTGAGTGCTTCCTCGCGGGACAAATCGCCCGCGGCCACCTTCTCCGCCAGCGCTTCCGCGAGACACTGCCGCGTGAAGGCCGTCGCGCCGTAAATCCCCTCTGCATGCGAACTGTCCGCGCCCCAGAGGATGCGGTTCGCGGGGAACATCTCGATCCATTCCTGATACGCGCGCTTCGCCATCGAATAGCTCAGCGTGGGCAGCCAACAGGAATCCACCCAGACGTTCTTCCAATGCCGCTGAATGATGACGCCCATTTCGCCAATCCAGGGAAAACCGCCGTGAAACAGGATGAATTTCGTCTCGCGGTTGGCCTGAATGAGATCGACGAGCAACATCGGGTTTGAGCCTTGGATGCGCGCCTGGCCGGTGTGAATCTGAAAGGGCAATTCATACTTCGCGCCCAACTCGCAGAGCCGCCACATAATGAAATCTTCAAACGCTTTGCGGTCTTCCGCGGACACTGCCTCCGCCGTCTTGCCAAACACCTGCTCGGCGCGTTCCCGCGTGACAGGGTCGAATTGAAGGGTCCGCTCGTACGCAAGCGTGGTCTTCAAGCACGCCGCGCCCGCGGCCTTGCGCTCCGCGAAGAGCTTGTCCAGGACAGTGAGATACTCGTCCAAAGTCGTGGCCGCTAATCCCTGCTTTGCCGCGAATGCATAGGGGTTGTCGCCCTCCGACTTGAACTGCGACGGATGAAATCCTTTCCCGAGCGTGGTCACGTTGAAAACCAAGACCTCAAAGGGCCACGCGGGGGTCTGCCCCAGCCGGTTCCAGTTCGGATCGATCAGCATCCACTCGATGTTCGCGCGCTGCGTCACCACTTCCAGCACCCAATCGCGGCGCTGGTAGTGGTTGAAGATCCGGCGGTCGAGCGTGGCCGCCTGCGCGTCTGAAATCCGGTTGAAATCGACGCCATACAAGTCCTGGAACGCGGGCAGCATGTATTGGTAGAAGCTCATCGCGCGCGCATTGTCGAAGTCGTCTTTCGCCTCCCCCCACCACGCCTCAAACGACATCCCCGGCTTCCACGGCGTCAGCGCGTTGCACCATGGGAAATAGCTGTCGGCCCAGAGGCCGGCCAGGTTCATGCCCTTGCCGTGGTCCGTCTCCCGAACGCCCCCGAGCAATTCAAAGGGGCGCAGGTGATCGTGCGTGTCGATAGCGCGCACTTGGTCGAAGTGCTGCTTCAAGTACCGGTAGGCGCGCGAGTCGCGCGTATCTTGCGCCGCGCCGCCCAATGCACACAGCAGGAGGGCTGTGCCGCAAAGACAAGTTCCCCAACGTGGCGACCGAGAATGACAGCGTTCCATGTTCTTGTTCTCCCCTCGTGCCAACACAGTTTGCCCACCGAAAGCATAGAAGTTCCCGATTCCGGTTATCTAGTTTCAATTACGAGAAGCCCTGAAGCGCGACCCTCAACCACTCCAAGTGCCGCGCTCGGCGAGCGCGGCACTACTTGCGCGCGGAGACGGAAAAAAACTGGACAAAACGGGGCGGGTGTCTCTAGTATGCAACTAGTTGCATAATCTTTGCGGGGATCGTGTGGCGCTTCTACGCTTCTACTGGGGAGTCCGGCAATGGATACCAAGGTTCTGGTCCTGGCGGTAGTGGTCATTGTGTTGGGCGCGGCGGCGCTCTGCTATTTCATGTTCACGGGGGACACAGCCCCCTTGCCGGCCGCGGCAATACCCGAAGCGAAGCCCGCCACGGCGGCGGCGCCACCCACGGAGACAGCGCCACCGGACGTGGAGGCGGAAACGCCGGCCGCGGCCACCGCTGCGCCGGACGCAGCACCTGCCCCAGAATCCGTACCGGCAGCGCCGACACCCGCCGCAGCGCCCGACGAAGCAAAGGCCGCGCCGCTGGGCCGCCGGCCTAGCGGTAGTGGCAGCATTCGCGGCGAGGTGGTGAACGCGGCGGACGGCGGCCCTGTCTCGGGTGTGGACATTGTCGTCGAGTACCAGGACTGGAAATCCGAAGAGCGTCCCCCCGATGCGGCCCACGTGTGGACCGCGACAAGCGATGGCCAGGGCAAATTCAAGATCAACCGGGTGCCGGTCATGCGCGCGGGCACGGGGCAGTACAGCCGATTTGCCGTGAGCGCCCGCAAGGGGGGCCTGTCCGCCGTGACGAGCACGGCCCTCACCGACGATGAACTGGAAGGCTATGTGAAGCTGGAACTTCGGCCCGCGGGCGCCATCTCGGGGCGGGTCATCGATAAAAATGGCGATTCCATCGAGGGGGCGTGGGTGATGCCGGAGGAGAAGCAAGGGCAGCGCGGCTACAACAGCAATGCGGCAACGGCGCAGCGCGCCAGATCGGACGCAGACGGCGCCTTCACGGTGCAAGACCTGAGCGAGGGCAAATGGAAGCTGGTCGCCGTGGCGGCGGGCTACGCGCTCGCGCAGTCGGACTATCTGCCGCTCGGCACGAAAAACGCCGTGATCCAATTGAGCCAGGTCGGCAGCGCGAGCGGCGAGGTGGTGAGTTCGCCCGGCAACGAGCCGGTCGAGGGCATCCTGGTCAAACTGACCGGCGAAAAGAGCCGACGCAATGTCGTCACGGCGCACACCGATGCCGGCGGCGCCTTCACGCTGGCCGGGCTGGCGGCGGACCGCTACCAGCTCGTGGTGGATGACCCCACGCGCGTGGCCCTGGGCGCGGAAGTGAGTTTCACCCTGGCCGAGGAAGAAACGAAAGAGGATCTGAAGCTGAGCGTGGCGCTGGGCGGCGTGATCACGGGCCGTGTCTACGATGCCGGCACGGAGGAACCGCTCTCCGGCGCGCGGATCACGGCGTCGGGCGGCATGACCCGCGATGCCTACGCCGACGGCGAGGGCTTCTACAAGCTGGAAGGGCTCGCCGCCGGTTCCTACCGCCTGAGGCGGCGCTGGTTTCCGGGCTATCTCCACGGCGAGCAGCGCGAAGACAAGAACATGGCCGTGGCCCTGGGTCAGGTCATCGAGGGCGTCGATTTTGCCGTGAAGAAAGGGCTGTATCTTCGCGGCATCGTCGTGGATGTTTCAGGAAATCCGATCGACCGCGTGATGGTGCAAAGCGAAGACCTGAGCGGGAATAATGAGGGAGAAACGACCGAGACGCGGCAGGACGGGACCTGGGAGCACCGCGGTTTCTCTGGCAACTCTACGGTGCGCATCACGGCCCAGCGTGAAGGTTTCGCCGCGCCGCCCATCCCCTCCCTCACCTTCCAAGGCCAAGATATCAACGACGTCAAGATCGTCATGGACCGCGGCGGGAGCATCGCGGGCGTGGTCGTGGACAAGAGTGGCAAGGGCCTGCCGGACTACTACGTGATGGCCCAGCCCATGAACAGCCCGGAGGCGCAACCGCAAGGCACGGAGAGCCGCGAGGGTGGCGCCTTCAAGATTGAAGGGCTGATGCCGGCGACCTATTCGCTCAGCGCCCGCAGCACCAACCAATACCGGCGGACCAAGCCGATTCAGGAAGTAACAGTCGCCAAGGGCGAAGCGGTGGATGGGGTACGGCTGGTCATAGACGATGAACAAGGCTTGACCATCTCGGGCCGCGTGATGAATAAGGACAAACAGCCCATCCGCGATGCTTCGATTCAGGCGAATCGTGTCGAAGGCGAGGGTTGGGGCCATGCGCAGAGCGACAGCGAAGGCAATTATGAAATCCTCGGGCTGGAAGAGGGGGAATACATGCTTCGCCTCTATCACCAGACCTATAGTGGCGCCGAGCGGGAAGGGATTGCGGCGGGAGCGAAGAACATCGATTTCGTCCTGGAGGGCCGTGGCGCGGTGGAAGGCAACGTCGTGGCCAGCACCGGCGGGGCGCTCCAGCGATTCGAACTGATGCACCTGCGGGGCGCACACGAAGACTTCATGCTGGCCGGCGGAAGAAGTAGTGGCATGACGCCCTACATGGATGAGAACGGGCACTTCCTCTTGCCGCAGGTCGAGGCCGGCGATGCGACTATCGTCGCGCGCGCGCCCGGCTACGCCCCCGCCACCACCGTGGTGCGCGATGTTCGCGAAGGCGAAACGGTCTCGGGCGTGGTCATCCGTCTCGAACCTGCCGCCGCCATCGACGGTATTGTCCTGGACGGCGCAGGCCGGCCCCTGGCGGGCGCCAGCGTCTACATGAACTGGATGCCGCCCGACAGCTATTCGCGGACGGACCAGATCGCGGCAACGTCCGACGCGGAGGGCCGTTTCTACATTGATTCGCTCAATCCGGGGCCGGTCCGCCTCTTCGTGTCGCACTCCGACTACGCCGTGGCCTCGGTGGAGGTGAACCCCGAAGGCGTCGGCGCGACGCCCGTCGAAGTACGGCTCAGCACCGGCGGGGCCATCGAGGGCACGGTCACGGTGGGCGGCGTGCGCACGGCGGGCGTCAACATCGCGTACATTCAGGACGGTGGAGGCTCCAACGGACAAGCGGTCACTGACGCGAACGGCGCCTACCGCATCGACGGCGTGCCCGCGGGAAATATCACGGTGACCGGCCATTTCCAGCGCGACGCCGGCAACCGCAGTATTTCGCGGGAAGCGGTGGTCGAGAGCGATCAAGTGACCGTGGTGGATTTGGAATTCGTGATCGGCACCACGGTCATCGAGGGGTACGTGACGGTCAATGGCGCGCCGCCGAATCAAGAGGGGATGGCCGTTTTCGTGATCTCCGGCGACGCGACCGAGCCGGTGATGGCGCAGTTACAGAGCAACGGTTTTTTCCGGTTGGAAGGCTTGCCAGCGGGCGAGGGCACGCTCCACGTTCAATTGCACAGCGGCGAGGCGCCGATGATGCGCATGGTCCAGGTGCGCACCCAGGAAGGACAGACCACCCGCCAGGACGTGGAACTGAACGCAGGCACCCGGCTGCGCGGGACGGTCTCGGGCATGCGCGAGCATGAGCACGCCCAAGTGATAGTGTTGCGCGGCCAAGTACAGGTCAACACCCTGGCGCCCGAGACTTGGAGGGAATTGGCGCCCCTGATGGCCGGAGCAGCCATGGTCACGCCAGACGGCACCTTCGAGACGTCCGGTCTCGAAACCGGGACCTATACCGTGGTCGCCTATTCCATGGGACAGTCCCTCGAATCCGCGCGCGTCACCACCCAGACCATCGAGGTCCAGGAAGGCCAGGAGGTGGAATTGAATATTACATTGCCGTGACGCTTATTCCTCTGTCGGACCGGTCAGACTTGTCCGACAGGCCCGAAAGCACAAAACCTGCCATCCCTGGCCTTCACACTGTGTGCCCCACCCCGTCTCCCGCATTGGCTGGAGGCGCGCCCAACCCCGGAAGCGCGGCGCCAACCTCTTCCGTCTCGCGCGCGGCCCGCGGCGCGTGCCCACGCCGCGCATCATGATAGCCCCGCTGGAACTCGTAATCGAGCACGCGGCTGTAGAGTTGTTTGAAGGCATGCGTGTCCTGGCTGAGGTGTTCGCAGAGCAACGCGCTTGGCCGGGCGGCAAGCAGGCCAAACCAGCGGTTGAAGCGGCCGCGCTCGAGTGGATAACGGCGGAGCACCTCCGCCGCCTGCGTCTTGCGCGCGAGCAGATTGACGCAATATCCCATCTCGTAGAAACGGCGGCGCTCGGCATCGACGCCGGTGGCGCGCCAGACATAGGCGGCAGCCTCGCGGGCAAAGTAAGCACGCATGCCCTTGGGCGCGTAGCGCCAGACCAGTTCCGCGCCCGCGAAGTGAGGGAAGGGAAAGGCCTCATCGAAGCCGCCATGTTCGAGCAGGAGTTGCCGGGACAGACTCATGTTTTGGCTGCGGCAGTCCAGGAAGTGGAGGTGTGCATTCTCTTTCAGCAGCCGCTGGCGCTCGAAGACGTGGCTGGGCACGAACGAGTCCGGCGCCAATTGCGGGTGCGTGGTGATGTTGCCCACGATGCAGGCGCGCCCCTCATGCCGCTGGTGCGCCGCGACATGTTGCTCGACCAACTGCGGCCCGGCGAGCAATTGCTGGTCAAGGAACAGGACAATGCGCCCACGCGCCTCGCGGCTGCCGCGGTTGCGCGCGGCGACCATGCTCGCGGATTCCTCGCGAATGCACCGCGTGGCGACCGGCGCGCCGGCCGCATAACGGCCCAACACGCCGCCGGTGTCGTCGCTGCTGGCAACGTCGACCACCAGGACCTCAAAACCCGCGGCCGGATAGGTCTGCAGCTCCAGATGCGCGAGCGCCGTCGGCAGTGTCTCCGCCTGATTGTGTGCGGCAATCAAGACTGTAACATCGAGATCTTCCATCCCCAGCTCCCACGGGACGTCATCACCCACGAACCCTACCATGCAGGCAGGCGCCACGTCACGTCAGGCCATTGAAAGCTACGGGGCGCTTAGCGGCCGGGAATGACCAGGCGTGGTCCGGTCCGCGGCCTGGGCGGCGCAGGCGGTGTCGCTGGGGCCGGCGCCGGCGCGAGCCGCGGCGGATTGCAGCTTTCGCACGGGAGATAGCCATGGTGCATGGCCACACCCAGCGCCAATGCCACCCTGGTTTCGAGATGCGGGCAATCGGCCTGGTGATACTTCGCCCCGGTCTGCGTGACGTACACCACCGTTTCGGCGGGCGCCTCTGTGATCGGGACTTCCTCCGTAGTCTCCGCCTGGTCCTCTGGAGACGCATCGATTTCCGCTGGCCCCTCCGCGGGAAGCGGGGCCGAGGGCAAATTCTCCCCGGACTGCCCGGGCGCCGTTGAGGGGAGACGCGGCTCAGAGCACACCCGGCACAGCGTCAGCCCCAGCGTGGCCGCCTCGCGTTGATGCTGCATGCGCGTCCCGGGCGGCACCTGGGCGCACCGCTTCGTATGGTAGGTCTGGCTCTCCGGCGTCACCCAGACCAAGGGGTCTTCCTGGGCGGCCAAGCCACATCCGGCAAGCCCAAGCGCCACAACGCAACAGGCCCACGCCAAAACACCGGCCCTAAGAATTCGCCCAAACCAGTTCAGCGGAAACATCATCGGCCACCTTCCCTCTCGGGGGGAGATCAACATCATCTTAGCGCGTCGCTTCATAAATTCGGTAACGTATATGGCCAAGTTGCATCGTGGAGAAGGTCGCCTACGCCCCTTCGGGGCGCCTCGAGGGGTGGCGCAACGTTTTCCGGGGGCTCCGCTACACTTCGCCCCCGGCTACTCGCGGACGCCCCTTCGGGGCTAAGTGGGGCACTACAAAAATTCACGGGAGCGTATTTATGAAAATAACCACTTAGTCCTCGATATCCGTAACTTCGGTGACGGATGCCGGCTTCCGTAGCGTCCGGTCTCCGTGCCGGACGTGACTTTGCAACACCAGCATGAACCTGCACCAAATTCTCCGGTTTGCGTGGCTTTCCGGTCTGTGCTGCGTGTTCCCGTCCGGCACGGAGACCGGACGCTACAAATATCATCGTAAGTGGATATGTCACAGTAATTCGGAAACGACGCACTTAGCGCACGCGAAGGACCTGAGGACAACCCTCCCCGGGCATTAAAGGGCGCGGGCTTCGTCGAGGAGACGGTTTCCCATGGACTCCAGCAGTCCACCCCGCAGCAACGGGATCTCGCCATTGGTCAGGACGACCACGCCTATGCCCTCGTCCGGCACGAAGAAGACATCCGTGGTTACACCTTGGTCGCCCCCGGAATGTCCAAACGAGGGCGAACCATCGGCGTTGGCGTAGAACCACGCGTGGGCCTGATCCGGACGCACGTCTGGAAAGGGAATCGAGAGCATTTCCGTCACCGTTTCCGGCGCCAGGATGCGCACGTTGTCCACTGTGCCGTCCCCCAGGAACACCGCCAGCAGCCGTGCGTATGCGCGCGCCGACGCGCGCAGTTGACCGTCGGGATAATCGGGATAGCCATAGTGATCCAGGGGGACATACTCCCGCCGGAGCCAGTCATACTGATGGGGCCGTGCGACACGCGCCCCCTCCAGCCCCGCCAGGAACCACGCGGCTTCGGTCATCCCCAGCGGCCCAAAGATGTTTTCCTCACAATATTGATCGAACGGCACACCGGAAATGACCTCGACGAGGTAGCCGGCCAGGGTCATGCCCACGTTGCTGTAGTTCCAGCGCTCCCCGGGCGCATAGCGGTAATAGGAATTGGTTCGATCATAGTAGCGGCCATCCGGCGTCAAATACTCCCGCAGGAATTCCCCAAGTGCGATCGGGGAGTCCCCCAGAACGTACAACGATTCGAGCACCGCGTAGTTGTCCTGGATGCTGGAAGTATGGGTCAAGAGCATCCGGAAAGTGAGCGGGGACGCCGCATGATGCGGGTTCTCCACCACAAACGGGAGAAAGGCGTTCACGTTGTCATCCAGCCGGAAACGCCCCGCCTCGTACAACTGCATCAGGGCGGTCGCGGTGATCGTCTTCGAGACCGAAGCCAGCATGAAGTGGGTATCGGCCGTGACGGGCGTGCGCGCGGCGGCGTCGGCCCAGCCATAAACACCCGACCAGACGACAGCGCCGTCTTTCACAATGCAGGCCGCCAGCCCTGGCACGCGCGCCTGGTCCATGGTGGCGCTAAGGAATTCATCCAAATCCTGCGGTGGTGTGGGGCAGCCCGCCAGCAGCACCACTACCGCGAGCGCCGTGACCCATCGGCAAGATGGCTGTTTGGGCATGTGATTCCGCCTCCTGACGCCAGATGCAGGAGAGTATAGCAGGAACATACGTGATGCGGAGGCGTCCTGGAGCGGACATCCCGTGTTGACTTGACGCAAGGACCCTTTATAGGCTGGCCGCTAAACACTCGCGTTCTAACGGCACGGAGGATGTCCCCATGCGATTCACCTGGCTTTTGTGCTCACTCGTGCTGGTCATTTCGGGCTGGGGTGGCGCCGATGCGCCCGGTAAACTGGACGCGGCCGGCCTGCTTGCCTTGCAGTTCCCCGACGTGCGCCTGGACGCGGCCACGCACGACGACGGCGGCTTCCTCGACGTCGAAGGGACCATCGGCGGTACGATACATTTCGAGGTGCTGCTGCCGGATACATGGAATGGCCGCTTTGCCATGGGGGGCGGCGGCGGGTTCGTGGGCAGCGTCCAGAACGCCGAGCGTGGCGCGGTGAAAGAGGGCTATGCCACGGCCGGCACGGACACGGGCCATCAGGGGAAGGGCACCGTGGCGGCGTGGGCGCAGGACGACCTGTTGGCGCAGGTGAATTTCGGCCATCTGGCGGTCCACCGCACAGCGGAGGCGGCGAAGGCGTTGATCCGCGCCTATTACGGCAAGGGGCCGGAGTACTCCTATTTTCTGGGCTGCTCGCGCGGCGGCGGCCAGGCGATGATGGAGGCGCAGCGCTATCCCCAGGACTTCGACGGCATCGTGGCGGGCGCGCCGGCCTTCAACTGGAACGGGATCGCGGCCCTGTTCGTGCGCATCGCCCAAGTGGTGTACCCGGACCCGAAGCAACTCGACCAACCGGTGATCCCGCCGGACCTGCTGGGCGTCATCTATGACGAACTGATGCGCCAGTGCGACGCGCAGGATGGGCTCGAAGACGGCATCATCATGGATCCGCGGGCGGTGCACTTCGACGTGTCGAAAGTGCCGGGCATCACGCCGGAACAGCAGGCGGCGATTGCGGTCATCTACGAAGGTCCCAAGAACGGCGACGGCCCTCTCTTCCCCGGCTTCTCCTACGGGGCCGAGAAGGACCCCGGCGGCTGGCTCGGCTGGCTGACCGGCCCCAATCCGCAACTGCTCCAGGAACAGCAAGCGCCCACGCTCACCTTCGCGTTTGGCACGCAGGCGTTCAAGTACCTGTTCATGAATGATCCGGAGTGGGACTACTCCACCTATGACTTCTCCACCTTTGCCGAGGACACGCGGCTCGGCGCCAGCAACCTGAACGCGACCAACCCCGACCTGAGTGCTTTGCGGGAGCGCGGCGGCAAGCTGATCCTCTGGCACGGCTGGGGCGATCCCGCGCTGCCCGCCCTCAGCCTCATCGACTACTATGAGCAGGTCAAGGCGCTCGACCCGCAGGCTGAGAACTATGTCCGCCTGTTCATGGTGCCCGGCTGCCTCCACTGCGGGGGCGGCCCCGGCCCCTCGAATGTGGACTGGCTCCCCATCCTCCGCGCCTGGCGCGAAGAGGGGAAGGCCCCGGACGTCATCATCGCCACAGGCAAAGAAAAAGACGGCGCCACCCCTGAGCGCCCCCTCTACCCCTATCCGCAACAGGCCATGTACAAAGGCCAGGGCGATCCCTTCGACGCGGACAGCTTTGAGCCGAAGGGGCCGTAGTCCAATCCGCCGAAATCAAAACCGCCACCACCGATTGGCGTTTGGCGGGGAATGGCGGTATACTTGTGTCCAGTATGCTGAATAGTGTATGAGGGGATTGGCGGGGGCGGGGAATAATCCAGGGCCGGGGGATGTCAGCGACACTGAAGCTTGGATCAGCTACAAGAACTTGCTTGCATCCCTTTTGAATTTCTGTTATGCTCCTTTAACAAGGAGAAAGTCCTGTGAACAAAGAAGTCAATGACTCCACCTACTGGCGCGAATTTGACAAGAATCCCTTGTCGCATTCGATGGCCCATTATTTGATGGCTATCGACGCGCTGCGTAATGAGTTAGGCTATGCGCGGTCGACGGATATCGCGGAAATGCTCGAGGTATCGCGCGGGGCGGCCTCCATGGCCTTGGCGCAACTCAAGAAGCGGGGCTGGGTTACAGAAGATCCAAACCGGTTCCTGCTGCTGTCCGAGGATGGCGCGCGCATTGCCAGCATGGTCGAGCATAACTTCATTATTCTCTCCAAGTTCTTCGAGCAGGTATTGATGGTGGATACGGAGACGGCGATGGGCGACGCCTGCAAGATGGAGCACCTGGTCAGCAATGAAACGGGCAAGCGCCTGCTCTGGCTGATGCGCTACCTGTTGAGTGATGAGGATCTCGCGGTGAAAGTGCGTGAACGGATGTCCACGTACAAGCCGCGCTGCGATCCTCTTACCGAACAATGTCCGATCTGTGGCGGGACCACGGAATGTCTGGCAACGGCTGAAGCCGTGCTATAGGGGGTCTATACTCATGACGTGTACGTTGGACCAGCTTAAGCGGCATGACCGGGGGGTCGTGTCGAATCTTCGCGGGATTGGCAATATCCAGCAGCGCCTGCTCGAAATGGGCGTGAGCGACGGGGCCGAGGTGGAAGTGCTTCGCTTCGCGCCACTGGGGGACCCGATGGAAATTGCCGTGCGCGGTTTTCACCTGACGCTCCGGAAGTCTGAAGCGGCCCTGGTTGAAATCGAGGCCTGAGCATGAGCGCCACGCTCGCCGTAGTGGGCAATCCCAACGTCGGTAAGACGGCGCTCTTCAATGCGCTCACCGGTCTTTCGCAGAATACGGGGAACTATGCCGGCGTCACGGTCGAGCGCAAGACCGGCCGGGTTGCGCTCGACGGCGCGACGGCGGAACTCATTGATCTCCCCGGCACCTACAGCCTCGCGGCCAGTTCACCCGATGAAATGATCGTCGTGGACGTATTGCTGGGCCAACGGGCGGGCGAAAAGTCCATTGACGGCCTGGTGGCCGTCGTGGATGCTTCCAATCTCGAACGCAATCTCTATTTTGTTTCCCAGTTGCTCGAGCTCGAAAAGCCTCTGGTTGTCGCATTGAACATGATGGATATCGCGGCGCGGCGTGGGCTGAAGATTGACGTCGCGGCGCTGAGCGAAAAGTTGGGAGTGCCCGTGGTGCCCATCTGCGCGCACAGGCGCATTGGCCTGGACAAATTGCGCGAGGCGATGACACCCCTGGCACAGGTGGCGCTGCCGGTTTCAGGGGTGCGGTGTCCGTTTCCAGAAGCGCAGTTGAGCGCGCTCCAGGCACTGGCCGCCGACCTGAACAGCCGCCCGGTCCTGCGCCGGACCATTCACCCGCTGGAAGCGTTCCGCGTCATGGTAGACGAGAACGGCTACGCCGAGCAGCGCGTGTTGCGCAAGGTGGGCCCCGAGTTTCGGCCCGCGCTTACGGAATATCGCCGGCGCGCGCAGGTGAACGGCGCCAACTTGGCCGCGCAGGAAGCCCGTGCGCGCTATGGCTGGGTGCGCGAAATTATGGATACCTGCGTGACGCGGCCGAAGGTCCGCCCGAAGTCGCGCTCTGAGCGCATCGACAATATCCTTACCCACCGCGTTTTCGGCACCGTCATCTTCCTCACGGTCATGCTACTGGTGTTTCAGTCGATCTATTCTTGGGCCGCGCCGGTCATGGACCTGA
Source organism: Candidatus Hydrogenedentota bacterium (assembly GCA_016182645.1). GTDB lineage: Bacteria > Hydrogenedentota > Hydrogenedentia > Hydrogenedentales > JACPGD01 > JACPGD01. Next base: position 12,537 of record JACPGD010000003.1, read on the forward strand.
TCGACAGCGGCATTTCCGCCTTGGGCGGCGCCGTAAGCGCGTGGCTGCCGCCAGGCGTGCTGCAAAGCCTGGTGGTCGATGGCATCTTCGCCGGCGTGGGCAGCGTGCTGGTGTTCCTGCCGCAGATCATTCTTCTGAGTCTGTTCATTGCCATCCTCGAAGACTGTGGCTACATGGCGCGCGCGGCCTTCCTGATGGACAAGCTGTTCAGTTGGTGCGGGCTGAGCGGCCAGTCTTTCATTCCCATGTTGAGCAGTTTCGCCTGCGCCATCCCGGGAATTCTCGCCACGCGCACCATCAAGGACCGCCGCGACCGCTTCACCACCATTCTCGTCGCGCCGCTGATGAGTTGCTCGGCCCGGCTGCCCGTGTATCTAATCTTAATTGGCGCGTTCATTCCGAGCCAGCGTGTTCTGGGCGGCCTGGTGGGACTCGAAGGTCTGACCCTCCTGGCGGTGTACAGTCTCGGCGTGCTCGTGGCCATTCCCACGGCGTGGACACTGAAACGCACCCTTTTTCGCGGTGTGAAGCCGCCGTTCATTCTCGAGATGCCGTCCTATAAAGTGCCGCTCGCCGGCGTCGTCCTCAAGAAGGCCTTTTTCGAGAGCCGCGAGTTCGTGGTGCGCGCGGGCACGCTTATTTTCGCCGTGACCATCATCGTGTGGGCGCTGGCCTACTTCCCGCGCTCCACGGCCATCGCCGAGACCTACGCGGCGAAGCGCGCGCAGGTGGTGCGAAACACTGCGGAAGCACAAGCACAAGAAGCCGCGCTCGCGGCCCTGGCCGACGAAGAAGAGGGCGAATACCTGCGGAGCAGCCTGCTCGGCAAGATAGGGCACTTCATCGAGCCGGTCTTCCGCCCGCTCGGCTGGGATTGGCGCATTGCCACCGCCACGATCGCCAGCTTCCCGGCGCGGGAGATTATTGTGGCTACCCTGGGCACGCTGTTTAACATGGGCGCGGACGAGGACGAGCATTCCGACTCCCTGCGGACCACGCTCCAGTTGGCGCGACGCGAAGATGGCGTCACCCCCGTCATCAACATCCCCGTCGCCCTGTCGATCATGGTCTTCTTCGCGCTCTGCTGCCAGTGCAGCGCCACGCTCGTCACCATCCGCCGCGAAACCGGCCAATGGCGCTGGCCGTTGCTGACGTTTGGCTACATGACCACGCTCGCGTATCTGGGCGCGCTCTGCACCTACCAGTTCACTACGGCGCTCGGTTGGGGAGGCTAAGCGAATGATTTGGCAATACCTGATCGTCGCCGCCATCGTCCTTGGCGCACTGGGCTATCTCGGCCGCATTTTCTGGCGCGTCTGGATCTCAAAGACCGCCGCCTGCCATTGCGGCACGCGCTGACTCAAATCGCTCGCTCGGCGACCCCGCGACTACTCATACGAACACGGCCGGCGAGACCTGGAATCGCTTCGCCAAGGCGCGGATTTGCCGGACATTCAACTCGCGCTTGCCGGTCAGCACTTCCGAGACCACACCCTGCGTTCCCACCTCCGGCAATTCCGATTGCGTGAGACCATGTTCTTCCATCAGGAAATGGAGTACCTCCGCACCCGTGGCAGTTGGCAGCGGGAGGTGCTTTTCTTCGTAAGCATGGATTATCGTCCCGAGCGTATCCAGCAACTCGTACAGAGGGTGGCTTTCATCCGTCCCGATTTCATCCACCAGCGTGTTCAGCCGCTCGATCGCCCGGTCATAATCATGCTCGCCGCGAATGGTCAGAAGAGGACGAATTGGAGTCCACTGGCGTTCCATTTCCTTGGTTGACAGCTTCACTTTTTCCAACTCCCTTTGTCGTATTCTTGGTGAGGCAGCACGTGCCGGATGTATATCTTTCCCCGGTTGAAATGGATTGTGGTAATCAACCGGTATTTGTTGCCTCCAACGTTGAAAACGACCCAAGGTCCTACCAAATCCGCCGACGGGAAGACAGAGCGCAAATGAGCAAGGTCCCGAAATTCTGTGTGCTGCACCAGCTTAAACCAATGGCTGAGCGCCGTCCGGCTATCCGGATAATGCTCCCAGAATAACCGTAAAGCTTTCCGCGAGATGATGTGCACACGATCAATGATATCTCAATTTGAGATAGAGCGCAAGAGTCCCCTGGCAGTGTTATCCCAGCGAGCCTCGTTGAGAAGGCGCCAGTAATCTCTTTACAACAACTAAATCTGTACATCTTTCAGGAAAAAGTGGAATTTTTGCGGTACTTGCGAAGTGAGTTGACGTATGGTATAGTTCCCTTGGATAAGAAACTCCGGGGACAACGACTATGTCTGGCTTGGCGGCTATTTCCAGTGTTGGAACACCAACCGAGATTCAATTGCAGTATCAGACCCGCGTGCTTCAGCTCCAGCAAGATGTCCTGAACATGCAGGGCAACATGGCCCTGCAACTCATTCAGTCGGCGGGAGTTCCGCAAGAGACTGGCCAGCAGTTGGACGTTTCCGCCTGAAATTGACCCAAGAACGCGCGCAGCGCGCGGCCCCATAGATGCCAACACACCCTTGCCACGAGGCGCGGCATGAACGCATGCCGCGCCTTTGGTTTAGACCACGACGTCCATCAAGTCCATCAAGTCCATTGCGTCATTGGGTTGCCCTGTACCACAAGAGGTGGGCCGGAACGGCTTGCGGAGACAGGTCGGGGCCTTGGACTTGTAGTTCAAGACCTTCGTCGCCCGAGCTTTCAAAATACTCGATGGTGATGGGGTGGTAGCCCGCTCCAAGTGAGACCGTGCCGCTGCGCGCGCTGAGTTTGTGGAGCCCTCCATGCTCGATGAGGACTTGATCCCCCAAATACATGCGGCTGCCGTCGTTCGAGTTCAGGTGGAACATGTACAGTCCCGCTTTTGGTGCATGGAAGTAGCCGGTGAAGCACAGGCCGAACAGGTCTTTCTTGGTGGACACGCCCGTTGAGAGGGTGGGCGCGATGCCCTGTTCCGCAGGCGGGAGCGCCGCAAAGTCAGGCAAATCATTCCAGGAGCCATCGTAACTGGCAAAGGCCAGTCCCGGCTGCAATCCCTCGATCTGTTCACCCGCCCGAGGCGGCAGACTCTGGCCCGCGGAAAGATGGTCAAGTTCCGCCTTGTAGGTCTCGATGGTATTGCTGCCTTCCCACAACGCCGTGACGTTGTTGCGTTTCGCCACTTCGAAGAACCGCTCGACGCGCGCCACGAAAGCAGGATCGAGACGGTAGGTGTCCCCTTCAGGCACATAGAGCGCCAGCCCCTTGCGCCGCTCCAACTCGATAATGGCGTAGTCGATGCTCAGCCGCGCCACGCGGACGCGCTCCTGGAGGGCTTTGTCCGCCACACGCGGGGCTATTTCTCCGCCAAGATAGAGTTTTGGCATCTGGTCGTAGCGCTCCTGGCTCACGAGCCATTCCGCCTCGTCGAACAACTTGTCCGCCTGTCGCAGCAGATCCTCTGTCAAGAACGGGGCCGAACCCGTGATCCAGATGTTGAAGTGGATGTTCTCGTTCTGGACCTTGTCGTGGATGAGATCGAGGTATTGCCTAAGAGGCTTGGCCGCGTCACCGTAAACCGCTTCGAGAAACTCGTTGATCGCGCGGTCCTCGCCGTAGTTCGGGTCCCAGAGCAGTTTCGCGCCGAGGTAGCCGCTGAGCGCGGAGAATTCGCCGTTCAGCGTGGTGTAGACATCCTGCTCGAAGATGCCCTTCACGTTGTTGGCTTCGAGGAAGCGGATGTTGTCGTCGCGCACGCGCAGGTTCGGGAAGGGCACGAAATACTGCGCGAACGACGTGACGTAGTCCCAGACCCAGAGCCGGTTGCAGATCTTGCCCCAGCCGACGACGTCCTCGACAAACGCCTTGTTCTCCGGACTGTCGCACGTGGTGAAGGGATGCGCGAAGCAGCACTCGATGCTGCAAAGACGGATAACGACGTTCGGCTCCGGCCGCATGGTCTTGGGAGGCTTGCGTGTGTATTGGTAGGCGAGCGTGTCCACCAATTTGTCGGGGAACTCAGCGGCCACGGCCTTCGCCACGCTGTTCACCAGGAACAATACCGGCGCGGCCTGCGTCCCCTCGGCCTCGGCGAGGGCGGTGCAATTGTCGCACTGACAATAGCGGATGCGGTCATTCTGAGACACCGAAAACACCTTCGCCTCGGGGTGCTCGCGCATGCGTTTGCGCACTTCCTCCGTCACCAACCGCACCACGTCCGGGTTGGTGCAGCACAACTGCGTCTGCTCTTTCTGGCGCTGCCCGTCAATGAGTGAGTAATACTCCGGATGCGCGTCAAAATACTGGTCCGGCGGCAGCAACCCGTCGAACGTATGCACGAAGCCGAAATAAACGACCTTGCCGCCGTGCTTCTCTTCGAGGCGCGCCGTATTGCCGTTCATCCGATTGCGCGCGGCCCAGTCGCCGTCGAAGCAGTCCATGACGAATGGCTCGCGGTTCTCGAGAATCGGAAT
>JACPGD010000037.1 GCA_016182645.1 Candidatus Hydrogenedentota bacterium
GGGCCCTTTGAGCTTTTTCCTCCAGCAATTCCTGATGACCAATCCCATCACTGTCCCCCTGTGGCTGGGCGGTCTCTACTTTGGCTTGTTCCATCCCCAAGGCAAGCGGTTCCGCTGGCTGGCGCTGGCCTTTGTCATTGTCTTCCTGCTGCTCTCGCTCAGCTATGGCAAGGGCTATTATCTGGCCCCGGCCTTTCCCATGGTCTTTGCGTTGGGCGGCGTGGGGTTCGAGCACCTGACCGTGCGCCGCCGGGTCCCGCGCGTGATCTTTGTGTTCCTACTGGCCGGGTTTGGGGCCTTGTTCGCTTCCTATGTGTTGCCGGTGCTGCCGATCGACACGTTTCTTCGCTTCCAATCGGCGATTGGCATTACGACCCCGCGGCAGGAAGTGGGCCATACGGGCGCCATCCCGCAGCATTTCGGTGATCGTTTTGGCTGGCCTGAAATGGTGGCGCTGGTCGCGAAGGCCTATCAGGAATTGCCCGCGGTGGACCGCCAGCGCTGCGGCATTCTCACGAGCAACTATGGCGAAGCAGGCGCCATCAATTTCTTTGGGCGTGAGCATGGATTACCGCGCGCGATTTGCGGCCACAACAACTACTTTCTCTGGGGCCCCGGCGACGCCACGGGCGAAGTGATGCTGGTGTACAACCGCGCGCGTGAAGAACTGGAACCGATCTTCGAGGAAGTCCGGGAAGTGGGCCGCTTTCAGCATCCCTACGTGATGCCTTACCAGCAGGACAGGCGCCTGTATCTTTGTCGTGGACTGAAGATTCCCATTGCAGCGGGGTGGCCACAACTGAAAGTGTTTACCTGAATGGGGCGTCGTCCCGCGCGCTACGGAGTGGATGGGTCCGCGTGGCGGTAGGCGACGATCTGGACCTTTTCGCGCGTCACCAGTCCCTCTTGGATCCAATCATCCAATACAGGGATGAATTCTTCGATGCGCTCGGTCGTGTCGACAATCTCGACGATCACCGGCAGATCCTCGGACAGGCGCAAAATCTTTGCCGTATGAATGCGGCTGTTGGCGCCGAAGCCGAGATAGCCGCGCACGACCGTGGCGCCGGCCATGCCCCGCTTGCGCGCTTCTTCCACGAGGAGTTCATAGAGAGGCCGCCCATGGCGCTTATCGCTCTCCCCGACAAAGATGCGCAGCAGTTCGGCTTCGGACGGGAGTTTCATGGCGTGACCCTCACAGAATGCGGGCAGAGACAATTCCCAAGAACAAGAGTACCAGCCCGGCGGTGTTTTGCAGCACGAGGTTGCCTGCGGCGCGCAGCCATTCGGCGTCTTGCAGCAACGTGGTCGTTTCGAGCATGAAGGCGGAGAACGTGGTAAACGCCCCCATGAATCCGATCAGTACGAGCGCGCGCGTTTCGGTGCTGATGAGGCCGCGCTCTTCGCAGAGCGCCCAGATAAAGCCAGCCAGAAAGCAGCCCAGCAGGTTGACCGCGGCCGTACCCACGGGAAAGCTGGCGCCCCAGCGGGTCTGGACCAATCCGGCCAAGCCATAGCGCGCCAATGTGCCGGCCGCGCCCGCGCCCGCCAGCCAGAGCAGCTTTGTCACCATTTCGCCCGCCCTCCCCTGGGACGTTGAAGGCGGGAAGGGGACTGGCAGATCCGAACCATGCATTGTGCGAATTTCATGGTAAGATTAGACATGTTTAGAACCATTAGCTTCCCGTGAGGGCTGGATCTTCCCCCAACCACCAGGAATTGCAGCATGACAGACGACGACAAATACAAGCGCTATGCCGAGAAAGTGCGTATCTTCAAAGGACTTAGCCCGGATGATGTGGATTACATCCTGCATCATGGCAAAATCCTGCACTACCACTCGGGAATGACCATTTTCCACGAAGGGACACTGGGGAGCAACTTATTTATCGTGCTTAAAGGGGAAGTCGGCATTTTCCATCAGAATGACTTGATTGCCAAATGCGTGGTGGGGGACGGCTTTGGCGAGATGTCGGTCTTGAACCACCTGCCGCGCTGCGCCAGCGCGGCTGCTCTGTCGGATTGCCGCCTCTTCACCCTGGACGAGAAGGAGATCAACACGCTCTTGAGCAAGCATGTGGCCGTGCGCCTGCTGCTGAACATCATCCATGTGCTGAGCGAACGTCTCGAGGGCGCCAATGCCAAGAACACCGAACTGCGGCGCCAGTTGAAGGCCATGGGCGCGGGAACCCCCGATGAAGCGGGCGCGCTTGTGTAGCCGCTTCCATGAACTCAATGGGCCTGCTGGACGTGGATCAAGTGACAACGGTGGGCAGTGTGGGTGTTAGGCGAGCGTGATCCAAGTAGTGCGTGGATTTGAGGCAAGCTCAGGCAGGCCCCATCTCGCGGTGCATCCCCATGGCTAGATCATGTGCGATGACGTCCAGCAAGTTTCCTGTGTTACACTGCATTTGTTGCAGCAGGTATTGAAGAAGCTTGGGATGTGAGTGATGCATCGAACACGGGTCAGGCATCTTGGGGGAAGCGGGCTATTCATGCTCCTGCTTGCGGCGTTGGCGCCTATGGCGGCCGGGCAACCCACGTACCGGTTCGAGCGGCTTTGGCCGACGTTGCAACAGCCGTGGTACTTCTATCGCCCGTCCGGTGTGGCGGCGGAGATGTTGGGCGCTGGCGCGGCGATATATCGTGTGAGTGAACGGCCTGGCAGTGTCTTTATTGCCGACACGTCGAACAACCGTATTCGAAAGTTTAGCGCCGAGGGTCAATATGTAACGGAGTGGGGACGCGAAGGCGCCGGGCCGGGTGAATTTGACTGGCCCACGGGGCTGGCGATTGGTCCGGGGCGGTTGTTGTATGTGGCCGACCGCAACAATGGCCGGATCCAGGTGTTTGACCAGGACGGGAATTTCCAGCGGCAATGGCCCACAATGATTGCCAAGCAGGGCGCACTCTTCTACCCGACGGGCGTGGCTGTCGATCGTAACAGTTTTGTTTACGTCACGGATGGCGGCAACCCACGTGTGCATAAATACACGGCCACGGGTGAACTGGCAGACTTTTACGTCGGCGATGGCTCGAGCGCGCCGGGCATCGAGCCCTGCGTTCCCGACCTCATCCCGTGCGGGTGGGCGCCGGGCATCACGGTGGATGCGCGGGGCAAAGTGTATGCCAGCGACCCCATACACTATCGGGTCGTTCGTTTTAATGCGAATTTGGATGTTGAGCGCTTCATCGGTGAATTCGGCGAAGGCGATGGGCAATTCAACACGCCCTTCGGGTTGGCGGTTGACGCCGAGTCCAACTTGTACGTGTGCGACGTGTTCAACGACCGCATCCAGAAGTTTAATCGGATCGGACAGTTTGTTCTGGCCTGGGGTGCTGAGGGGCTGGAACCGGGGCACTTTGGATCGCCGACGGCCGTTAGCGTGGACGGGGTGGGCAATGTTTACGTGGTGGAGACAAACACGGATCGCGTCCAGAAGTTCACTACGGACGGTGTGTTTCAGGCGGAGATTGGGAGTTCGAGTGGCCGGCGTGGCGCCTTCAATAATCCTTTGGACGTAGCGACCGGTCCCGATGGGAGCGTGTATGTGGCGGACACGCTGAACAACCGCATTCAGAAGTTTTCGGCGGAAGGCCAGTTTGTGCGGCAATGGGGGACGGTGGGGCGCGTACTGCCTGGGCGTTTCGTGGGGCCCGAAGGGCTGACGGTGGACAGCGCGGGCAATGTGTACGTGGCGGACACGTACAGCATGGATAGCGGCGGCGCACCACCACGGATCCAGATTTTTGATGCTGACGGCGAGTTTCTGGTCGAGCGGGTCCTGCCCAACGTCAGCGGCACCCCCGATGTGAGGGATGAGTTTGTCTTTCCGCGTGATATAGCGGTGGACAGTGTGGGCAACGTGTACGTGAGCCAGGATTCTTACGACCGCGAAGATGCCAGCAGTTTTCCGCCGACGCGGCACCGCATTCAGAAATTTGCCCCGGACGGGCGGTTGCTCCGGGCGTGGGGCGGGTTTGGGGACGGGCCAGGGGAATTTAACAGTCCGACCTCGCTGGCATTTGATGCTGACGACAACCTCTATGTTGCGGACACGTCCAACTATCGCATTCAGAAATTCGACAGTCAGGGCGCCTTCCTTGGGGCTTGGGGCGAATTCGGCGCGCATCCGGGCCAATTTGATGAGCCGCGTGGCGTGGCCGTCGCCCCGGACGGAACGATAGTGGTGAGCGATTTCCGGAACAACCGGCTGCAGCGCTTTACGAACCAGGGAGCCTTGATAGAAGTGCTCGGGAGCCCTGGCGACAGTCCCGGACAGTTGCTCCTTCCGGCCGGGATCGATTTCGGGGCGGGCGGCAGCTTCTACCTGGCGGATTCACGCCATAGCCGCCTCCAACAGTATGTACCCCTGGTGCTGTCCGAAGTGAACAAGGCCATCATTGTCGCGGGCGGCGGCCCTTTCCGCGGCAATCCCCTCTGGCCCGCCACGCAGATGCTTTGCAACGTGGCCTACCACGCGCTGCGCTATCAGGGGTATGACAAACCTGCAATCCGGTATCTGAGCAGCGACACGCAGTTCGACGTTGATAACGATGGCGTTGCGGACGACGTGCTGCCAGCGACGCCGGCCATGCTCGAAGAGAGTATTGTCGATTGGGCTTCCAATGCGGCCGGACTCATTCTGTATCTCACGGGACCGGGAGAGCAGGACTCGTTCCGTATGAGCGCGGACGATTCCCTGGTCGCGGTCACGTTGGACGGCTGGCTGGACACACTGCAAGCTGGGCTGCCGGGGCGCGTGAATATCCTTTATGATGCGTCGAGCGCTGGAAGTTTCCTGGACGATCTCCTGCCGCCCAACGGCCGGCAGCGCGTCGTGGTGGCCAGTACGAGCGCGGACCAGCCTGCCTACTTCGCGAGCCACGGCACGCTGTCTTTCTCGAACGCCTTTTGGGTCAGTGTGTTTAACGGCGATGATTTCCCGAATGCCTTTTTCGCCGCGCGCGCCGCGGTGGCGGAACAGGTGGATTACCAGACGCCGCTGATTGATGTGAACGGCAATGGCATCGGCAACGATCCCGGCGACGTGCAGATTATCGCGGGGGTGGCCTTCAATGGGATACGCAATTTCGACCGCCGGCCCAACATTGAATCGGTCAGTCCGCCGCTGGTGCTGCAGCCCGAAGAGTCCAGCGCGGCCTTGTTCGCTGACGGTGTGCGCGACGACCTGGGGGCCATCAACCGCTGTTGGGCCGTGATCCGTCCACCGGGCGGTAACATCCTTTCGTTCGACAAGCTGGTGCTCGATCTGCCCACCGTGGAACTGCGCCCCATTGCTGGCGATAAGGGCACGAATACGGAGTACTTCGAAGGGACTTACGACGACTTTGACCGCCCGGGCGCATACAAGGTGGATGTCTACGCCCTTGATGGAAATCTCAATGTGGCGGAAGTCAGCAGTACGACCGTGACGAAGTCCGGGATTCTGGCGGGCGCTTTGTATTGCCTTGTCTACCATCTTGCAGATACCCAGCGCCTCCCTATTCTCAACGCCACTGTCATGCTCGACCCCGGTTCCCAGAGCAACACAGAAGGAGAGCAAGGTCTCTATGCGTTTCCCGTATTGGCCGATGGCAGTTACACAGTGGAAGTGACCGCACCGGGGTATTTCGGCGCGAGTCAGGATTTCGACATCGTCGGCGCCGAGGTGGTCACCTTGGCCATGCCGCTGACCCAAGTACCC